>CAZWSP010000256.1:0-1508 GCA_964636585.1 uncultured Antarcticibacterium sp. | reverse complement strand
GGTAGATAATTTATGTCAAATAGATGCGTATTCTTAGACTGCTAATTTTTTTTATTTCGTTTGCCACTTTTGCGCAAACCCCTCTAACCGATAAAGAAACGGTTCAGTTTAAGGAGATCGTAGCCAAACGTTCTGATGGGCTGGAGACCATGTATTCAGATTTTCTCCAAACTAAATACATAAAGATGATGGAAGGAGCCGCTATTAGTAACGGTAAGCTTTTTTATGTAGCGCCAGATGTTTTAAAATGGGAGTATAGAACACCTTACAATTATAAGATCTTATTTAAGAACAATCAGCTTATTATAGATGACGACGGCTATAAAACCGTGACCGATCTAAAATCTAATAAATTATTTGAAAAACTGGTTACACTTATTTCAGGAAGTATAAACGGTAAACTGTTGGAGGATAAAAAGAACTTTGATATTGCCTATTTTAAAACTACCAATTTGATTTCGGCCGTGATCATTCCTAGAGATAAATCTATTTCAGAAATGTTCAATCAAATTATCTTGCTTTACGACCGTAATTTTATTGTGAGAACTGTAAGATTAATGGAAGCTTCAGGAGATTATACAGAGATCAGTTTTAAGAACACCAGAGTCAACATTCCAATAAATCCTAAGGTATTCGAAAACTAAGATTGTCTAAAATTTCATTTTACACATTTTACTTTTCTTCAAAAGTAATTTTCTCTCTATTTTAGCCGCACTAAATATGCTATGAGATGCTTTTAAAAGATTTTTATACGGTTGTAGAGTCCACTCAAAACGAAGAAGAGTTTACTTCTGTAGTAAAGATCAATAAAGCACACCCCTTATATAATGGGCATTTCCCAGATAGGCCAGTAACTCCTGGTGTAATTCTTATGCAGTTATTTAAAGAAGAAGCAGAGCGCAGATGCAATTGTAAGCTTCGGTTGGAAACAGCAGCAAATGTAAAGTTTATGGCAGTAGTAGATCCAAATATTTGTGAACTATTGACTTTGCAATCTACCATCACTTCAGAAGAAGGCATTTTTAAACTTAAAGGAATTGCTAAGCAAAATGATACTATTTCATTAAAGATTAGTGCAACGTATAAGGCAATTTAGGATTGTAAATAATCTATGCTCAGCTAAAGGGACTCACTTATAAGAATTACTTTTGCATTAAATTATTTCCTTTTGAGTACAAAACCCTTATTTCAATCCAGATTTGAAGCTTTAAACTGCTGTGTTATAGTACCTACGTACAATAATGGGAAGACATTAGCTTCAGTGATCACGGGTTTAAAGGCATATACTCAAAACATAATTGTGGTAAATGATGGTTCTACAGATGCTACTTCGGAAATTCTTGCCAATTTATCAGGAATCACATTTTTTAATAAACCTTTTAATCAAGGAAAAGGTACAGCTTTAAAGAAAGGATTTGAATTGGCTGAAGCAGCAGGTTACGCCTATGCTATTACCATAGATTCAGACGGGCAACATTACGCCGATGATCTGGATGTTTTTCTTTCTG
>CAZWSP010000255.1:0-1527 GCA_964636585.1 uncultured Antarcticibacterium sp. | reverse complement strand
AAGCCAGCACGTGTTTTTGTAGATGGTGTAAAGACTAATGTTGAAGTAAAAGAATAATTCCTGTAATAGGGAGTTTGAAAGTATATAATTATTAATTTAAAAAAAGTACACTATGCCAAGTGGTAAAAAAAGAAAAAGACATAAGGTAGCTACTCACAAGCGTAAAAAGAGAAGTAGAGCTAACCGCCATAAGAAAAAGTAGTGCTCTCACTACTTTTTTTAGTAAAAGACGTTCTTTGAAATTGAAGCTGAATTTGAGTATTATTTAAATTTCAGTTTCTTCAGGCTTAAAAACCCTGTGAAAATTTATTGTTTAATCCATCCCGATTTCCGGGATAAAAATCTAAAAGAGTGGACAAAGAATTGATTATTAGATCAGGTTCCTCTGCTATAGATTTTGCCTTAATTAAAGATGGAAAACTAGTTGAATTAAACAAAGAAGAAGACGATAGCAACTTTGCTGTAGGTGATATTTTTATTGCCAAGATCAGGAAAGCTGTTCCAGGATTAAATGCTGCATTTGTAAATGTTGGCTATACAAAAGATGGTTTTTTACACTATCATGATCTTGGTCCTCAAGTCCTCACTTTGTTGAAGTTCATAAAACGTGTAAGCACAGGTAAATTAAAGGATTATTCTTTACAGAATATGAATTTTGAAAATGATATTGATAAAGACGGAAGCATTGCCGAAGCCTTAAAATCAAATCAGTCGCTATTGGTTCAAGTAATGAAAGAACCAATCTCCACAAAAGGCCCAAGAATAAGCTCAGAGCTTTCTCTTCCAGGCCGTTATATTGTGTTGGTACCTTTCTCTAACAGAGTTTCAGTTTCACAAAAAATTGAAAGTAAAGAAGAAAAAGACCGCCTTAAAAGATTGGTGAAAAGCATTAAACCAAAAAACTTTGGTGTAATTGTAAGAACCGTAGCAGAAGGCAAAAAAGTAGCAGAGCTAGACAGAGATCTCCAAAATTTAATGAGTCGCTGGACAGCAATGTGTAAAAAGCTTTATAAAGCACCGCATCCCTCCAAGGTATTGGGAGAATTAAATAGAGCATCCTCAATTTTGAGAGATATCTTTAATGACACTTTCACCTCTATTATGGTAGATGACGAAGAACTTTACACGCAACTAAAAGATTATGTGGCAGAAATTGCCCCAAACAAAGAATCTATAGTAAAGCTGTATCAGTCCAATGTTCCAATTTTTGAAAAATTCGGTATCGAAAGACAAATAAAAACTTCCTTTGGTCGCACCGTATCGATGAGCAAAGGAGCTTACCTGATTATTGAACACACAGAAGCCATGCACGTTATAGACGTGAACAGTGGAAACCGTTCCAATAAAGCTAAAAACCAGGAAGAGACCGCCTTAGAAGTAAATCTTATAAGCGCCACAGAAATAGCCCGACAATTACGATTACGTGATATGGGTGGAATTATTGTGGTTGACTTTATAGATATGAATAAGGCCGAAAACAGAAAAGCACTTTATGATCATTTACGCGAAGAAATGAGCGATGATCGT
>CAZWSP010000254.1:0-1635 GCA_964636585.1 uncultured Antarcticibacterium sp. | reverse complement strand
CTTAGAAGCAGACAAGCGTTTTCTAAACCTTCTGTTGTAAATAGAGCTCAAGTTCAAAAAGCTCAATATATTCAGCATTTAAGAGACCAGGAAGAGATCTAGTGATTTGAATTAGGGGAAACCCTACAAAGAACTATCTTCGATTTGTTGTCTTTCTATTGAATGGAAAACTAAATCGAACCCGTTAAAGGGTATCCAAGATAAACCACTGTTGGTAAGTAAAGTTTTATAACTTTGTTTACCAACAGTTTTTTTATGTCCATACCTCACTTTATAGACTATCTACAGTTAGAGAAAAAATATTCTCCTAATACCGTGCAGGCGTATGAAGCAGATCTAAGCGCTTTTCGTCAATTTATTAGCAAAGAGTATCAGCAGGAAGAAATAGTATTGGTTAATTATCCCCAGATCAGGAACTGGGTGGTGACTTTGGTAAATTCTGGAATTTCCAATCGCAGTGTAAATAGAAAAGTGGCTTCTTTAAAGGCTTACTATAAATATTTAGTGAAATCTAATCAGTTACAAACTACACCGCTAGCTGCGCACAAGGCTTTAAAGATCAAGAAAAAGATCCAAATACCTTTTTCAGAAGATGAGATTTCAGAGGTATTAACTCTTATAAATCCAGATTCATTTTCAACTTCCAGAAATCTAGCAATTCTCACTATGTTTTATGCTACCGGAATTAGACGAGCTGAACTTATAGGAATTAAGCTACAAGATCTTGATCTAGAAAATGGACTTATCAAGGTTTTAGGTAAAAGAAACAAGGAACGATATGTCCCATTATTACCTGAGCTTGTAAGGTATTTGAAGCTATACTTAGAGTTTAGGATGATTGCAGACACGAAAAATATCGCGGATTTATTTATTACAGAAAAAGGAGATAAAATATATGAAACTCTTGTTTATAGGATTATAAATAATTACTTTAGTGAAGCATCCAACAAGGTAAAAAAGAGTCCACATATATTAAGGCACTCTTTTGCTACACACCTGTTAACTCATGGAGCAAATTTAAACTCTGTAAAGGAGTTATTAGGTCATTCCAGTTTAGCGGCAACTCAAGTTTATACACATAACAACATTGCAGAATTAAGCAAAGTGTATAAGAATTCTCACCCCCGTGAGAACCAGGAATGACATTAGATAGTTGTTTAATTAAATTCTATATGAGATGAAAGTAAATGTGCAATCAGTAAATTTCAATGCAGATCAAAAACTAATCGATTTCATTCAAGCAAGATTAGATAAGCTAGAACATTTCTATGATAAGATAATTTATGCCGATGTGTTCTTGAAAGTTCAGAAGACAAGTGAAAAGGAGAATAAAATAACAGAAATTTTATTGAGTATTCCTGGAGGAGATGTCATTGTGAAAAAAAGGTGCAAAAAATTCGAAGAGTGTGTAGATGAGTCAGTTAACACATTACAACGTCAACTAGTGAAAAGAAAAGAAAAAATGAGCGCTCATGTTTAGTGATTTTTTTCTCAAATTCTTTTTGTGAAATAAATAAAATGTATACATTTGCAGTCCGTTAGAAATAGCGGACTTTTTCATGCTGAAAAATGTATAAAAATGCCGATGTAGCTCAGCTGGCTAGAGCAGCTGATTTGTAATCAGCAGGTCGTGGG
>CAZWSP010000253.1:0-1649 GCA_964636585.1 uncultured Antarcticibacterium sp. | reverse complement strand
AAAAATAAGAAGAATAATAGGCATCCTCTTTCTAAATAGGTAAAAATGCTTTTAATATGTTCTTTACTGCCAATTGAGCACTAGGCTCTAAAACTTTTATCTGATTTAAATAATCCTGGAATTTTTCTGGATCATAAAAAGAATCGTCGGCTACAAAATCAGATTCATATCCATTATAGGCATCCTTGTAGATTTCCTTTCCAAAAATTTGCAAAATGTTTTCGTGTCTGTTATCTGCTTGAATTTCCTGAAATAAATCAAAAATAACTTTCTTCTCACCTTCGATAATCTGGAAGAAATTACCACCAGAAAATAGCAGAAGTCCGGTGATATCATTTTCATTGTTCCAATCCTTGCTTTTATATAAAATATCTATGATCTGATCCTTTTCTAAATCTTCTGATGCATTACTCACATAAACTATAGCATATCTCATATCTTAAATTTAATTTGAATAGCAAAAAAAAGTAATAGGTGATCTAATAAATCAATTCACAAAAGCGTTCAACATAGTTTTCACCACTTTCTGAGATCCATCATCTAAACTTTGAATATTTTTTAAATACCGTTCTAAAGTTTCTTCATCGTATTTACTATGCTCCGATGCGAAATCTCCCTTATAATCTGGAAAAACTTCTTTTTGAATTTCTTTTCCGAAGATTTTAATAATGTTGTGATGCCTTACATCCTTCATTATTCCTTCAAACAGTTTTAAGATGACTGCTTTTTCACCTTCGATAACTTGAAAAAAGTTTCCATCAGAGTATAATAAAAGACCTGTAATATGATGATCATTATTCCAGTTTTCACTCCATTTTAAAACCTCGTCTATTTCTTCTCTGGTTAATGAAATATCTGCGGTGCTTACATAACTAATAGCGTAATTCATTCTTTAAGGTTTGTTTAAAGAATTAAATTAAAGAAAATAAAAAGGCTCGGTAAAAGATTTGGTATTAAAAAAGACTTAAAGTTATTAGATTAATTACCGTATTAGGTTTTAAATAGGCGCAGCTGTCTCGACTAAAATATACTCACAAGTGAGCATTGTTTGTTCAAAAAGAGGTGTCTAATTTTCTTTCTGAAGAAATAAACCAAACCTATAAGATAAATTGCCTTAAACGTTTTAAGCCTTTTTACACTTTTAGTTTATTTCTGCGATGTCGTTGAATTAGAAGAAGAAATAGAGACTGAAGAATACACAGCCGTAAATGCGGGTTATAATTTTAACTTTACTCGTCATGCGGGAGGGAAGTTATCCGTTTCTATTCCAGAAACTTCCGCCAAATGTCAGAAATCTCAAGAATATTTTGCTAACAAATATGGAGGTCATGATCGACTATTTTAATGAAGCCAATTGTATGTTTTGTGAAGATTGCAATTATAGGAATTATTGCAGTATTTGCAATGGTTAAAAAATAAAGAAGAAAAGTTATAAAATGATAAAACCCCGGTCATCACTCCGGGGTTATTCATCAATCAAAAAACGAACAGTTATTCCTCAATATAAATCAAGGATATACTGTTGTCATCTTTAATGGGAGGTTTATCCCAAGTATGTTTTTAAGATCTTACTTCTAGAAGTATGTTTCAATCTTCTAATAGCTTTCTCTTTAATCTGTCTAACACGTTCTCTTGTAAGATCAAAAGTT
>CAZWSP010000252.1:0-1710 GCA_964636585.1 uncultured Antarcticibacterium sp. | reverse complement strand
TTGTATTTTTACCTTCTAAAATAGAATACAATTAATGGGTAAAATCATTGCTATTGCAAACCAAAAAGGAGGGGTTGGTAAAACTACAACTTCAGTAAATCTAGCTGCCTCACTAGGAGTTCTTGAAAAAAAGGTATTACTAATAGATGCAGATCCTCAAGCCAATGCAACATCTGGTTTAGGGATAGATGTGGAGGCTGTAGAATTAGGAACTTATCAACTTTTAGAACATTCTTGCAAGGCAGAACAAGCAATTATTAAGACTAGTTCTCCAAATCTAGATATTATCCCATCTCATATAGATCTTGTTGCTATCGAAATTGAATTGGTAGACCAAGACGAGCGGGAATACATGCTTAAAAAAGCGATCACCCATTTAAAAGATAGTTACGATTATATTTTAATAGATTGTGCGCCTTCTTTGGGCTTATTAACCTTGAATGCTTTAACTGCTTCAGATTCTGTGATCATTCCAATACAATGCGAGTATTTTGCATTAGAAGGTCTTGGAAAGCTTTTAAACACTATTAAAAGTGTGCAAAAGATCCATAATGATAAACTGGATATTGAAGGGCTTTTATTAACCATGTACGATTCTAGATTAAGACTCTCAAATCAGGTGGTGGAAGAAGTTCAAAAGCATTTTAATGAAATGGTTTTTACCACAATCATTCAGAGAAACGTACGTTTAAGTGAAGCCCCTAGTTATGGGGAAAGCATTATAAATTATGATGCTGCCAGTAAAGGAGCCAGTAACTACTTAAGTCTGGCACATGAAATAATTAAGAAAAATAGTTAAACGATGGCGAAAGCTACCAAAAAACAAGCCTTAGGCCGCGGGCTTTCAGCACTTCTGAAAGATCCCGATCACGATATAAAATCTGCAGAAGATAAAAATGCCGATAAACTTGTAGGTCATATAGTGGAGTTAGAATTGACTTCTATTGAAGTAAATCCTTTTCAGCCAAGAACAAGTTTTAATGAAGAATCTCTTCGTGAATTAGCTTCTTCCATCAGGGAATTAGGGGTAATTCAGCCAATTACAGTTCGTAAATTAGATTTCAACAAATTTCAGTTGGTTTCTGGAGAACGAAGATTTAGAGCTTCTAAACTTATTGGACTTGAAACCGTTCCTGCTTATATTAGAATAGCGAACGATCAGGAATCATTGGAAATGGCTTTGGTTGAGAATATTCAACGTCAAGACTTAGATCCGATCGAAATTTCGCTTTCTTATCAGCGATTAATAGACGAGATCAATCTTACGCAAGAACAATTAAGTGAACGCGTTGGAAAGAACAGATCTACTATTGCCAATTACTTAAGATTATTAAAGCTAGACCCTATCATTCAAACAGGAATGAGAGATGGCTTTTTATCTATGGGACATGGGAGAGCCATCATCAATATTGAAGATCCACAAATTCAGCTAGATATTTACGAAAAAATCTTAGAGCGGTCTTTATCTGTTAGAGATACCGAGAAATTGGTGCGGGAATTAGGTGGAGCTGAAGTTAAAAAAACAGCTTCAAAAACTCCAAGCCTTTCTCAGGAATATAAAAAAGGAATTAAGGAATTCTCTGAATATCTTGGAACTAAAGTAGATATCAAGATGGCTTCAAAAGGAAAAGGAAAGCTTATCATCCCGTTTACCTCAGAAGAAGAATATAACCGAATTAAAAAAATGATCCAGGGTGAATCTTAAGTATC
>CAZWSP010000251.1:0-1754 GCA_964636585.1 uncultured Antarcticibacterium sp. | reverse complement strand
CTATAACTATCGGCAATAGCATCCCTCTCCTTATCATTCCAAGCATACTGCTTTTTCTGTCCTTTTTTAACCAAATATAACGGCGGGGTTGCTATATAAATATGACCGTTTTCTATTAACTCCTTCATATATCTAAAGAAGAAAGTTAAGATCAAGGTTTCAATGTGGCTACCATCTACATCGGCATCACACATAATCACTACCTTATGGTATCTTAATTTTGAAAGATTCAAAGCTTTACTGTCTTCTTCGGTACCAATAGTTACCCCTAAAGCGGTATAAATATTCTTGATCTCTTCATTATCAAAAACACGATGTCTCATCGCTTTTTCAACATTTAAAATCTTCCCTCGGAGTGGTAAAATCGCTTGAAAAGCTCTGTCTCTACCTTGTTTAGCTGTTCCACCTGCCGAATCTCCCTCTACCAAATACACTTCGCATTTTTCAGGATCTTGCTCGGAACAATCAGATAATTTTCCAGGTAATCCACCTATACTCATTACCGTTTTACGCTGAACCATTTCACGAGCTTTCTTCGCTGCATGACGAGCTTGCGCGGCAAGTATCACTTTTTCAACAATGGTTTTAGCATCACTTGGATTTTCTTCCAAGTAATTTTCTAACATTTCTGAAACCGCTTGCGAAACTGCAGAAGTAACTTCTCTGTTTCCTAATTTTGTTTTAGTTTGACCCTCGAACTGAGGTTCTCCAACTTTTACAGAAATAATTGCTGTAAGTCCTTCACGGAAATCATCTCCAGCAATTTCAAACTTTAATTTATCCAACATTCCGGAAGCATCTGCATACTTTTTAAGAGTGGTAGTTAAACCTCTTCTAAAACCTGCCAGGTGAGTTCCTCCTTCATGAGTATTTATGTTGTTTACATAAGAGTGTAAATTTTCATTAAATGAGGTGTTATAGATCATTGCGACCTCAACAGGAATATCATTTTTCTCTCCTTCCATAGAGATTACATGGGAAATAATTGGATCTCTGTTTTGATCTAAAAATTTTATAAATTCTTTTAAACCTTCTTCAGAAACAAATGTTTCTGAGACAAACGAACCATCTTCATTTTTTTGGCGCTCATCTGTTAATACAATTGTAAGACCTTTATTCAAAAAAGAAAGCTCACGCATTCTACTAGCAAGCGTATCGTAATTATATTCTGTAGTTTGCTGAAAAATGCTTGGATCTGGAGTAAACGTGACAACAGTACCTCTAAGATCGGTCTCCCCAATAGATTTTACAGGATACATTGGCTTACCTTTTTCATACTCCTGACGCCAAATAACGCCTTCTCTATAAACGGTAGCACTTAAATGATCGGATAATGCATTTACACAACTTACTCCTACTCCGTGAAGTCCTCCAGAAACTTTATAAGAATCTTTATCGAATTTTCCTCCTGCTCCAATTTTGGTCATTACTACCTCTAGGGCAGAAACACCTTCTTTTTTATGTAAATCTATAGGAATACCACGCCCGTTATCTTCGGTAGTAATAGATCCTTCTTTTGTAATAGTTACTTTAATAGTGTCACAATGGCCAGCCATTGCTTCATCTATAGAGTTATCCACAACTTCATACACCAAGTGATGCAATCCGCGTATTCCAGTATCACCAATATACATAGATGGGCGCATACGCACATGCTCCATACCTTCCAGCGCCTGAATACTATCTGCCGAATAACTGTTCTTCTTAACTTCTTCGCTCATATATGATTCTGTTAAAATTTGTTTTTTTATGCA
>CAZWSP010000250.1:0-1769 GCA_964636585.1 uncultured Antarcticibacterium sp. | reverse complement strand
TAGAGAAAATAGAAGAAAAAGTAGAAGAGCAATAGGCCTTCAAATTAAACTTTATCTTATCTAAAATAAAAGATGCCTCATTGTAAAATGGGGCATCTTTTATTTTTTGCTTAACATTTCTGAAAATGCAGTTCCTTAACTTTAGGGAAAATGTTTTTATGAAAGAAATGACCTCTCCCGAAGAAACCTATGATCTTATTTGCGTAGGTGGTGGAATAATGAGTGCTACCTTGGCACTGATGTTAAAGCTTATAGATCCCAAAACAAAAATTCTTATTGTAGAACGACTAAACGATGTGGCTCTTGAAAGCAGTGCCACTTGGAATAATGCCGGAACCGGACATTCTGCCTTCTGCGAACTTAATTATACTCCAGAAAATTCCAAAGGTGAAATAGAGGTTTCTAAAGCCATAGAGATTTTTACACAATTCGAAAAATCTAAAGAATTTTGGGCCTATTTAATTCAACAAAAGCTATTGGATTCGCCGAAGGATTTTTTAAGATCGGTACCACATCATAGTTGGGTGGAGGGTAAAGATAATGTTGAATATTTAAAGAAAAGACATCAAGCAATGACTTCTCATTTCATGTTTGAAACCATGAAATACAGTGAAGAAGTTGGCACTCTTAAGCAATGGTTCCCGCTTATCATAGAAAATAGAGATCCAAATGAAGTAATGGCTGCAACCAGAATGGAATTGGGAACGGGAGTCGATTTTGGAAATCTTACCGAAACTTATTACAGAATTTTGGAACAACACTTTGATACTCCTGTGGTTCTTGAACATGAAGTATTAGATATAGATCCCGATAAAAATATAGAATGGCTAATAAAGATCCAAGATCTTAATACCGAAAAGGTGAAGCATTATGATGCAAAACATGTCTTTATTGGCGCCGGCGGGGGTGCCTTGCCATTATTGCAAAAGGTAGAAATTGATGAAAAAGAAGGGTACGGTGGATTTCCTGTTAGTGGACAATGGCTGTATTGTAAAAATAGAGCCATTATAGATAAACATCATGCAAAGGTTTATAGCAAAGCCGGACCAGATGCGCCACCAATGTCTACTCCACATTTAGATACTCGCCACATTAATGGTAAACAAGAATTGCTTTTTGGACCTTTTGCTGGATTCAGTACCAAATTTTTAAAAGAAGGATCATTTCTAGATCTGTTTAAATCTATTCGATTGGATAATCTACCATCTATGTGGGGCGTATTCTGGCATAATTTACCACTAACTAAATATCTTATTAAACAAGTTAGTATGGACCATGAAGATAGAATGGAAGAACTAAGAGTTTTTATGAAGGATGCAAAATCTGAAGATTGGGAACTTAGGGTAGCTGGACAACGAGTTCAGATCATTAAGAAAGACGAAGATGAAGGCGGTACATTAGAGTTTGGGACAGATGTGATACATAGTAAGGATGGAACTATTACAGCGCTGTTAGGAGCTTCCCCAGGAGCATCTACAGCGGTGCATATTATGATTGAAGTATTGCAACAGGCCTTCCCTGAAAAACTAAACACAAAACATGGACAGGAAAAATTATCTAAAATGATTCCTTTTTGGAATAGAGATATTACCGAGTTTGAAGATGAATTTAAACAAGTGCAAAAGTACTGTTCGGAGTTATTAGAATTAGAAGAAAATCACTAAAAGAAATATAGAACAATTAAAAAAGCCTCTCCAAATGGAGAGGCTTTTTCTTTAGAGCCGATAGAGGGACTCGAACCCACGACCTGCTGATTACAAATCAGCTGC
>CAZWSP010000249.1:0-1876 GCA_964636585.1 uncultured Antarcticibacterium sp. | reverse complement strand
TTAGGAGATCAAATGAAACGGGCCATTAGTGAAGCAGAATCTGCTTTTGGAGATGGGTCGGTTTTTATTGAAAAATATGTAGGTTCTCCAAGACATATCGAAATTCAGGTATTGGCAGATACTCATGGAAATTATGTACATCTTTTTGAACGTGAATGCAGCATCCAAAGACGTCACCAGAAAGTGGTAGAAGAAGCACCTTCTGTAATATTAGACGAGAAGCTAAGAAAAGAAATGGGTGAAGCTGCAATTAAAGTAGCACAAGCCTGTGATTATGTTGGCGTTGGAACTGTAGAATTTTTAATGGACGAACAGAAGAAATTCTATTTCCTAGAAATGAATACGCGACTACAGGTAGAACATCCAGTAACCGAATTTATTACAGGAATAGATCTAGTAGAACAACAAATAAAGGTAGCAAGAGGCGAGAAGTTAGAATTTTCTCAGGAAGATCTTAAGATCACAGGGCATGCGGTAGAATTACGAGTGTATGCTGAAGACCCTATGGAAGATTTCATGCCAAGTGTAGGAAATTTAGAACGCTATAGAACTCCAAGCGGAGAAGGAATTAGAGTAGACGATGGTTTTGAAGAGGGAATGGAAGTGCCTATTTATTACGACCCGATGTTGGCTAAATTGATCACTTATGGGAAGACTCGTGAAGAAGCTATTCAATTAATGATAGAGGCTATAGATTCTTATGAAGTTTCTGGAGTGCAAACAACCTTACCTTTTGGAAAATTTGTTTTTGAACACGATGCTTTCAGAAGTGGAAATTTCGACACTCATTTCGTGAAGAATTATTACTCTGCAGAAAAGTTAGCTTCAAAAATAGAAGAAGAGGCAGAACTTGCGGGAATTATTGCGATCAAGCAATATTTAAAAGATCAGCAACTAACAAGGTTACCTCACAATTAATGATAAGTCATCCTGAATTAGATTCAGGGTTTCTTTGATATTCAAAGTGGATGCTGAAACAAGTTCAGCATGACGAGAACTTCAATTTAATTAGTTTAAAAAACATCATAATAAGATTATGAGCAAGAATATAGAGATATTAAATAATAAGATTGCTGAGGCTCATTTGGGTGGAGGTGAAAAACGCATCGCTAAGCAACACGAAAAAAAGAAATTGACCGCTCGTGAGCGTGTAGATTATTTTTTAGATGAAGGATCTTTTGAAGAGATAGGTATTTTAGTTACTCACCGTACTACCGATTTCGGTATGGATAAGCAATTAATATATGGAGATGGAGTTGTTACCGGGTACGGAACCGTAAATGGTAGATTGGTCTATGTATTTGCTCAAGATTTCACAGTTTTTGGTGGAGCCCTTTCTGAAACGCACGCAGAAAAGATCTGTAAAGTGATGGATCATGCAATGAAAGTTGGAGCACCGCTTATTGGTTTGAACGATTCTGGGGGAGCAAGAATTCAGGAAGGTGTGCGCTCTTTAGGAGGATATGCAGATATTTTCTATAGAAACGTGCAAGCTTCAGGAGTAATTCCACAGATCTCTGCAATCATGGGACCTTGTGCTGGAGGAGCCGTTTATTCTCCTGCAATGACAGATTTTACTGTGATGGTAGAAGGCAGTAGTTACATGTTTGTTACAGGACCTAACGTAGTAAAAACTGTAACTAATGAAGAAGTGACTTCAGAAGAACTGGGAGGTGCAAGTACACATTCAACAAAATCTGGGGTTACACATTTAACCTCGAATAACGATATTGCTTGTTTAGAAGACATCAAACATTTATTGAGCTATTTACCACAGAACAATAAAGAGACCACCGCAAAACTTCCTTATGAATTAACAGATGAAATAAGAGAAGTTCTAGATGATATGATCCCAGATAGTGCCAATAAACCTTAT
>CAZWSP010000248.1:0-1928 GCA_964636585.1 uncultured Antarcticibacterium sp. | reverse complement strand
ATCTATTATCTACTTTTTCGAATCTTGGTCCAGAAAAGTTGATCGTATCAATTTCAATTTGGTCTTTATCTATGTGATCGTATAAGTAACGCAACAATTTTTTAGGATTGTCATATTTATAGTAAGCTCCATAAATTAGATTTACTCCTAAAATTCCTAAAGTGTTTTGCTGAAGTCTTGCATCGTTCTCATGAAACCTAATGTGCAAGCTAATTTCATTATATTCTTCGTTCGGGTCTACTTGATAACGAATCCCAATCCAACCGTGACCTTTATACTTTTTCGCAAAATCTATTGTTGCAACCGTATTGGCGTAACTAAAGAATAATTTATTAGGATGTTTCTCTCTAGAAATACGTTGTTCAATTAAATTGATCTCGTAAGAAAGCATCTTTTTTAATCGAGCTTCAGTCACATAACGCTTGTCATCTTCAACACCATAGATGGCATCACTAAAATCTTTATCGTACGCGCTCATTGCCTTTGCAATAGTACCAGAAGCACCTCCGGCTCTAAAAAAGTTCCTTACGGTTTCTTGACCAGCACCTATTTCGGCAAATGTGCCATAAATGTTTTCATTTAAATTTATTCGTAAAGCTTTACTTTTAATTGAAGGAACGTTTTCAAATTCGCGGTCCCCCATAATGGTAATGGGCATAGTTTTATCTTTTTGAAAAAAAGGTTACTAGCAACAAAGGTAGTAAAACAGAATCCTGCACAAAAAAAATTATACTTACTTTTGTCTTAAAATAATAGGGTTGGAAGTAACATTTTTAGGTACAGGAACTTCTCAGGGAATCCCTGTAATTGGTAGCAAACATCCGGTTTGCTTAAGCAGTAATCCAAAAGATAAACGATTAAGAGTGTCTGTTCTTGTAGAATGGGACATTTATAATATACTAATTGACTGTGGTCCAGATTTTAGAGCGCAGATGTTGGCTAACGATGTTTCTAAAGTAGATACCATCTTATTTACTCATGAGCATAACGATCACACAGCTGGATTGGATGACATTAGACCTTTTTTCTTTAAACAGGGTGATATTCCGGTTTTTGCTCATTCCAGAGTTATAGAATCGCTGCAAAAGCGGTTTGAATACATCATGGATAATAAGAATAAATACCCGGGCGCACCGAGTGTTCAGGTGAATGAAATTGAAAACCATTCTTTCTTATTTAAAAAACTTCCTATTATTCCTGTTAATGCAATGCACAATAGGTTGCAGGTATTTGGGTTTAGGCTGAAGGATTTTGCCTATTTAACCGATGTAAAATCTATAGAACCAGAAGAGTCTGAAAAATTGAAAGGTGTAAAAATATTGGTGATAAATGCCTTAAGGCATGAACCTCATCATTCCCATTTCAATCTGGAAGATGCACTTAAATTTATAGAAGAAATTGCGCCAGAACAAGCCTATTTAACTCATATTAGTCATCATTTAGGATTTCATGACGAGATCCAGCAAACCTTGCCGAAAAATGTATTTTTGGCTTACGATAATTTAAAAATCACCATTTAATGCGAAGTAAGATATTTACCTATTTATTAATTTTTATGTTCTTGTTCACAATTTTCATTTATGTGAACGACAAGAAAATACTAGATTCTAAAGAAGCTAAAATTGAAAGATATCAGGAAAATCTCGATGCCTTGAAATTGGAAAATGAACAGCTTAAAAGTGAAAATTTAAATCTGAATTATTTTTCTTTAGCTGAAAATGAAGAAGCTATTTCTTATTTCGAAAGATCTGGAATAGATACTGAAGAATTAGCTAGAGCTATTGAAGACGAGATAATTGGTAGAAATAAAGCCGATGTAGATAATGACCTAGTTCCTTTTGCAGCAATGGAGGGAATTATGAGAATAAATAAGGTGAAAATATTAAACCACAAATAAAAAATAATAAAATTAAAATTAAAATTTTATA
>CAZWSP010000247.1:0-1946 GCA_964636585.1 uncultured Antarcticibacterium sp. | reverse complement strand
GATTTCCCTGAAGATTTTGGAAACCAGATTATGTTTCCTTTTATAAGTAGAAATAAATCAACTCAAAAAAAATAAATAACAAAAACGTAGAAGATGAAAGTAAAACAATTTAACGATGCACCTTTAGCACATTATTCCTACGCAATTGTAAGTAACGGCAAGATGGCCTTGGTAGATCCAAGTAGAGATCCAATGCCTTATTATAAATATGCAGAACAAGAAAACGCAGAGATCGTAGCGGTATTCGAAACACATCCGCATGCAGATTTTGTGAGCAGTCATTTACAAATAAGTGAAGAAACAGGAGCCGATATTTACGCGAGTAAATTATTAGGAGCCGATTATAAACATAAGTCCTTTGATGATGGAGATTCTTTGAAAATGGGAGATGTGCTTTTTAAAGCCTTAAACACCCCAGGACATTCTCCAGATAGTATAACCATTATTGCAGAAGAAGGAAAAGAAACGGTACTATTTACAGGAGACACTTTATTCATTGGTGATGTGGGAAGACCAGACCTACGTGAGACTGCTGGTAATATGACGGCTAAGCGCGTAGAACTTGCAAAAGACATGTATCATACCATCCAGAAGAAGCACAATAGTCTTCCAGATGATGCTATTGTATATCCAGCTCATGGTGCAGGATCTTTGTGCGGAAAGAATATGAGTACAGATTCTTCTAGCACCTTAGGTAATGAGCGAAGAGGAAACTGGGCTTTTAAAAAGCAAACAGAAGAAGAGTTTCTTGCTGAAATTTTAAAAGATCAACCATTTATACCTTCTTATTTTGGTTTCAATGTAGATATTAATAAGAAAGGTGCAGAGAATGTAAATAAATCTAAGGGCATAGATCTCAGGTTAAGTGTAAACGAATTGGATTCTAGCATAATTAAAGTAGATGTTAGAAATCAGGAAAAATTCAAAAAGGCACATCTAGCAAACAGTATAAATATAATGGCTAGCACACCAACGCAGAAGTTTGAAACTTGGCTGGGAGCAATTGTAGAGCCTAATGAAGCTTTTTATATAGTTGTAGAAAGCGTAGATGATATAGATGAAATTTTAAGTAGAGTTGTAAAAATTGGATACGAAAAACAATTAATGGCTTTTATAACCTTATCTGATGAAGTTTCTAAATCTTCTGAAGAATTAGATCTTAAGGATTTTAAAAACAATCTAGATGCTTACACTATTGTAGATATTAGAAATGAAGGTGAAATTGCTGAAGGAAAGATCTTCGATAAAGCAATAGGTTCCCCTCTTAATAATCTTAGAGATAATCTTGATGCTATCCCAACAGATAAACCAATTGTGGTTCACTGCGCAGGTGGGTATCGTTCTGCAGCAGGAAGCAGCATTCTAGAGAATAAGTTTAAGAACACGAAAGTGTACGATCTTAGTGAAGCTATAAATGAATTCAATTAAAAAAACATAAAGAGGCCCTACCTTTTTAATAGATTTCTACCCTAATAGAAACTAAAAAGACCTTTAAAGCAATCTTGCTTTAAGGGTTTTTTGTATTTATAAGTTTTAACTTCATTATTGGAATAATTAAAAATTCCCTTTACATTTTTCTATATTTACAACTTTCAATGCATATTCGCATTATAACTAAGAATAATGGATAAAAAATATAAAGTGAAGGTTAATGGTTCTTACGAACATCAGTTTACCGAAGATGATATTAATTCACTGGACACTCAGGAGGTTTCTCCCTCTAAAATTCATGTTTTAAAAGAAAGTTCTTCATTTAAGGCAGAAGTAATCAGTTCAAATTTTCTAAAGAAAACATATTCAATTAAGATAAACGCCAATATTTATGAGGTGCAGATCTCCAATGAATTAGATCTTTTAATAGAAGAGATGGGACTTTCAATTGTTTCTTCTAAAATAGTGAACGACATAAAAGCGCCAATGCCAGGTTTGATCTTGGATGTTTTAGT
>CAZWSP010000246.1:0-1953 GCA_964636585.1 uncultured Antarcticibacterium sp. | reverse complement strand
AGAAGTAGAAACCTTAGCCATTGCAATGGTTAAGAAATGCTCTCTTAATCTGTTCAATTCCACATCATCTTTGTGATATGTATCTGAAGCTCTCAAGGTCATTTCCTTAGAACCACCACCACCTGGTATAACTCCTACACCAAATTCAACTAAACCTATATAAGTTTCTGCAGCAGCTACTACTTTATCTGCGTGAAGTGAAAGTTCACATCCACCACCTAATGCCATATTATGTGGAGCAGCTACGGTTGGAATAGAAGAATATCTCATTCTCATCATCGTGTCTTGGAAATATTTTATAGCCATGTTAAGCTCTTCATATTCCTGCTCTACGGCCATCATAAAGATCATTCCGATGTTTGCACCCACAGAGAAATTTGCTCCATTATTTGCAACCACTAAACCTTGATAGTCTTTTTCAGCAATATCCAATGCTTTATTCAAGCCATCTAGAACATCACCTCCAATAGAATTCATTTTACTTCTAAACTCTACATTCAAAATTCCGTCACCTAGATCTTCAACTACAACTCCGCTATTTTTGAATACTTCTTTAGATTCTCTAATATTATCTAGGATTATAAAGGCATCTTGTCCCGGAACTTTTATTTGTTCTTTCTTCGGAATGTCATAATAGAAAGTGTTTCCTTCTTTTACAGTATAAAAACTCTTACTGCCAGATTCCAACATTTCCTTTACCCATGCAGCCGGTTCTTCACCTTCTGCTTTCATCATCTCGATCCCTTTTTCAACTCCTACTGCATCCCAAATCTGAAACGGACCATGTTGCCAACCAAATCCAGCTTTCATGGCATCGTCTATTTTATATAATTCGTCTGTGATCTCTGGAATTCTGTTTGAAACATATGCGAATAATGCAGAGAAATTCTTACGGTAGAATTCTCCCGCTTTATCTTTTCCATCTACTAACACTTTAAATCTATCTACTACATTATCTATAGATTTAGTTTGTTCTAATGTTGCAAAAGATGCTTTTTTAGATGATCTATATTCTAATGTTTTTAGGTCTAAGGATTGAATTTCACTTGAACCGTCATCAGCTTTTACTTTTTTATAAAACCCTTGTCCACTTTTACTTCCTAACCATTTTTTCTCCATCATAGAATCAATGTAGTTTGGTAAAGCAAAAAGTTCGTGTTTTTCATCACTAGGAACTCCTTCATTAAGTCCATTTGCAACGTGAACTAAGGTGTCTAGACCAACAACATCTACCGTTCTAAAAGTGGCAGATTTTGGTCTACCTATTACCGGTCCTGTTAGTTTATCAACTTCTTCAATAGTCATCCCTGATTCTTCGACCATATGAAAAAGGCTCATAATACTGAAAATTCCTACTCTGTTACCTATAAAAGCAGCGGTGTCTTTAGCTACTACAGATTTTTTTCCAAGGAATTTTTCTCCATATTCATTCATGAAATCTAAAACTTCTTCTGAAGTTTCTGGACCAGGGATAATTTCGAATAATCTTAAGTATCGCGCAGGGTTAAAGAAGTGTGTTCCACAGAAATGTTTCTGGAAATCTTCGCTTCTACCTTCACTCATTAATTTAATAGGAATCCCTGAAGTATTAGAAGAAATTAAAGTTCCTTTCTTACGGTGATTGTCTAGTTGTTCGAAAACCTTCTTTTTAATATCCAGTCTTTCTACAACAACTTCTATGATCCAATCTACTTCTGAAACCTTTGCAATATCGTCTTCAAGATTTCCTGTATGAATTCTACTTGCAAAATCTTGACTATAAATAGGAGAGGGCTTCGATTTTAAAGCCGCCTGAAGCGAATCGTTTACCAATCTATTTCTAACCGCTTTATCTTCTAGCGTTAATCCTTTACTTTTTTCTTTATCTGTAAGTTCACGAGGAACTATGTCTAATAGCAATACTTCTACGCCAATATTTGCGAAATGACATGCAATCCCGCTTCCCATGATTCC
>CAZWSP010000245.1:0-2013 GCA_964636585.1 uncultured Antarcticibacterium sp. | reverse complement strand
GTTTTTATTTCTAGTTATAGGGATTTCGTAGATAATAATGTTTCAAGTTTTCCTTCCAAATCGATTAAGTTTTTATCGTTTTTGTCTGCACCACGATATCGGTCAATTATAATTCCATTTTCATCAATCAAAATGTATGCTGGGATGGGCTGCACATGATATGATTCGCTAATAGAGCCTTTCGTACCGATATTGTCCAATCCTACATAAATGTGGTGCCAATTTAATTTTTCATTTTCTATGTTTTCTTTCCAACTGGTTTTATCTTTATCCAATGAAATGCCTATAATTTCCAGTCCTTTTGAATGGTACTTTTCAAAAATTCTCTTTACTTCGGGAATTTCTTTTTTACAAGGCACGCACCAACCTGCTCCAAAATCTAATAATACAGTTTTTCCTTTAAATTGATTTAGACTTAAAACATTGCCATCACTATTCTCTGAAGAAAAACCAGGCGCAATATCTCCTGAATCAACCATAATTTTAATTGATCTTATTTTCTTCTGAATTCCTAAACCGTAAAACGACTCTTTGATAATTGGGTCTAGGCCAGCATAAAGCATCTTAAGTGAATCAATTGGCAAGTTTCCGCTATAAAAATTAATTAACTCTGCACTTACATATGAATGCGGATTAGAAATAGCATATTTCAGCTGGATATTTTTGATTTCACCTAATAGTTTCTTTGATTCCACAATCGATTTTTCTTTTTGTACTTCACTGTTCTCACCAATTAACTTTTCCCTTTCATCTTCTTTTATTAAAAGTTTTTCATAATATGGTTTGATTTTTTTAGCCAAGTTTTCATTTTCAATTTGGCTTTTAGAGCCAACGATTAAAGCATCGGGGAATTGATCTTCCTGAAGAGTGATTTCCATTTCATTTGGTTCTAAAAAAAACTGTAGTCGATTAGGATCTTCCATATAATCACCCGTTAAATTGCTTGTCAAAGAAACCAATTGTGGATGGATAAGAGAACCTTGTTTAAAAAAAGAATTATTTTTTACTGGTAATGTGTCGGATATGTAAACATCGCTACTGTCCATATAGCTTAAGACTACATATTCTGTGTTAGGACCATCAACTGTACCTTTTAATACAAATGATTTCTTATCGGATTTTGGTTGATGACAGGAAGTTAAAATAAATAATAAAACAGTAAATGTTGTGAGACCTTTAATATTCATTTCTTAGAATTTTATTGTTAATTATTCAGCGTTTCTAAATGTTTGCCAACGGTCTTGGTTAAGGCAAGTAGCGTGGAGTAGGAACACGGTCTTGTCGGCTTAGTTAATTGTTACTTGGTCTCTAAAATAATACTTTTCACAAGAATGCCCGCTATTTGCCCTTAACCGATGTTGTTGCAAGTATGTTTTACGAAATCCAGGTGCTTTCTATTTTATCAATAACCCATTTTCCATTTATTTTTTTAATATACACCAGAACTCCATATCCACTTAAAGAGGCAATTGTATAACCACTTGTCATTACCCCATATGACAGAGTTTTATCAAATTGTATTCTACTAAAACTAGTAGCGCCATTTAAAAAGAAATTATAGTCATTTTTATTACTCCATATATTTATTCCTTTAGGAAATTCAGATAAGTACTTGAATTTTAATTTTTTATCAGCGTGTAAACTATCAATTTTAATCTTATATCTAAATGCAATATTGGAAGTATCTAATTCAATATTTTCATAATAATCTAAGAACTTTTTCTTTTCATTCTCATCCAGTAAATTCGTAGAATCTGAAATGGCAATTATTAATTTCAATGAATCATTGTAAAATTTTATTTTCCTTTCCTTATAATCTTTCATGTTTTTTTCCGCCGCCACTGAATCAATTCCGATATAATTTCCTTGCTTATCATAATTTGCTGGAAAGGCAGGAGGAAATACCCTGATATCTCTATGAAGAGAATCTATTAGCGCTGGAAATATTTCATAGGCTACTTGTTGTTCAAAAGCTAACTTATCAAATTGCTTTTGACAACTTATATTTCCAAT
>CAZWSP010000244.1:0-2034 GCA_964636585.1 uncultured Antarcticibacterium sp. | reverse complement strand
ATCGGTTTTTGAATCCTTATACTCTGAAGCAATCTCTGCATTAGCATTGGTCTCTTTTTTCTGAGCTGTACTATTGCAACTAATTGTAATAATTGCTAATAATGCAAAAAATAAATTTTTCATCTTTTTTATTTCTAAAACTACAAAGATTATACCGCGATGAATGTTGTTATTTTGTTAATTACTTCAGTATCTCCCAATATCTTTCGGTGTCCTAATTTTTGGGTGATCACAAGTTCACTGTTCTCCAGAGCTTTATCAATTTCAACGGCTGAACTTACATGTACATCTACATCATCTTCATCGTGAATTACTAAGGTTGGTATTTTTACAGACTTGGCAGATACAGCTCCTGAATAATTATCCATATCCTCACCAAATTTATAGTCGAAATAAGATTTCATTTTTGCAGCCACTTTATCATTCAACTTCATATTTCGTGCGAAATCCTTTGTAATATGAGTAACGCTATTCGCAGTTCCTATAATAACCAGTTTATTGAAGATTACACCATCCTTAACATTCTTAAGGAGAGACATACCTCCCAGCGAATGGCCAATCGCGGCGTGAAAAGGGCCGTATACTTTATCTAAATGGGCAATTGTATGAATAAAGAAAGGCATCATACTTATATTTCCTGGGGATTTGCCATGAGCAGGTGCATCAAAACTAATCGTGCTAAAACCTTTTTCTTCTAGTGCTTTTGCAATAATGGCCATTTGAGTTCCCGTACCGCTCCAACCATGAGCTAATAACACTTTTTTTGGAGAACTTCCGTAGTGATAAACAACTACTTCTCTATTAATAGAAGGAACAGTTATGGTCTCTTGCGTAGTATTTCGATCCATCTCCTTTTCCCTTTCGGGTAATTTGTATTTGTAAGGAGTGAGAAATAATCTCGCAGCAAATCTACTTGCTAGAAATGGCGAAATTGCGGTTAAAATTTTTCCGGTATATAATAAATACTTTGGAGCCAATAAAACTTGTACTGGTTTAGCGGGAATCTCTTTTGAATTCATGAAATAAATTAGAAGTCGCAAGTTACTTAATTCTCAAAAAAAAATAAGAGTTGGAACTAATTGAAAGACATCAAATTAAAATGTTGGTATCATTTTTGAAAATCAATAGACTGTTAAAGCAAACATAAACATTTCATCTTGATGGATCATGTTTTGTATTTTTATCAACTTAAAACCAAAAATCATGAGAATAAGAAATTTATTTATAGCAGTTTTTGCTGTAATGGCTATGGCTGGTTGTAAAACCAATCCATTTACCGGAGAAAAGAATTTGAATTTTGTATCTAACGATCAGATCTTTCCGGCAGCTTTTGCTCAATATGACCAGTTCCTTTCAGAAAATAAGGTAGTAACCGGAACTTCTGAAGCCAGAATGGTTAAAAATGTAGGTCAGAAAATAGTTACCGCATCAGAAAGATATTTAAATGCTAACGGTTATCAAGGATACCTAAAAGATTTCGCATGGGAATTTAATTTGGTAGACGATAAATTGGTGAACGCTTGGGCTATGCCAGGTGGAAAAGTTGTAGCATACACAGGAATCTTACCGGTTGCGAAAGATGAAACTGGATTAGCTGTAGTTATGGCTCACGAGGTTGCTCACGCTTTAGCAGATCACGGAGCACAACGTATGAGCGCTGCTCAATTACAACAATTAGGAGCTGTAGCAGGTTCTGTTGCCTTAAGTGGTAAAAGTCAAGCTACACAGCAAATTTTTGCTCAGGCTTACGGATTAGGATCTCAAGTAGGGGTAATGTTACCTTTTAGTAGAAGTCATGAAACTGAAGCTGATAGAATTGGACTAACCTTAATGGCTATTGCTGGATATAATCCAGATGAAGCTGCAGATCTTTGGAGAAGAATGGCTGCACAGAGTGATGGACAAGCTCCACCAGAATTTTTAAGCACTCACCCAGCTTCTGCAACAAGAATAAACAATCTTACACAATGGGCTCCAGCTGCTAAGGCTGAAGCTGCAAAAGAACCAGATTTTAGCAAAATGAGTGATAAGGAA
>CAZWSP010000243.1:0-2076 GCA_964636585.1 uncultured Antarcticibacterium sp. | reverse complement strand
TAAGCGAATTAATCCTAAAATGAAGGTTGGGGTTCTTGGTTGTATGGCCGAGCGTTTAAAAAGCAAATTTTTAGAAGAAGAAAAGATAGTAGACCTTGTTGTAGGACCAGATGCTTACAAAGATTTACCAAATCTTATAAAAGAAGTTGACGAAGGAAGAGATGCCGTGAACGTAATTCTGTCTAAAGATGAAACTTATGGAGATATTTCTCCGGTTCGCCTGCAAAGCAACGGAGTTTCTGCGTTAGTATCTATCACAAGAGGATGTGATAATATGTGTACTTTCTGCGTGGTTCCATTTACAAGGGGACGTGAACGCAGTAGAGACCCACAAAGCATCTTAGAAGAAATTAAGGATCTAGCCGAAAAAGGTTTTAAAGAAATCACACTTTTAGGTCAAAATGTAGATTCTTATTTATGGTATGGTGGCGGACTTAAAAAAGATTTTAAGAATGCTTCAGAAATAGAAAAAGCTACGGCTACCAATTTTGCGAGTTTACTTAGAATGGTTGCTGAAAAACATCCAAAACTTAGAATACGATTTTCAACATCCAACCCTCAAGATATGACGATGGATGTTATAGAAATGATGTCTAAATATTCTAATATCTGTAAGCATATTCACTTACCGGTTCAGAGCGGAAGCAATGAGGTTTTGGAACGCATGAACAGATTACACACCAGAGAAGAATATTTCTCACTTATAGATAACATTCGCAAACTAATTCCAGATTGTGCTATTTCTCAGGACATGATCGCAGGATTTTGCGGAGAAACAGAGCAAGATCATCAGGACACTTTATCACTAATGGAATATGTGAATATGATTTTGGATACATGTTCTCATATTCTGAAAGACCTGGAACCTTAGGCGCAAAGAAATATGAAGATGATGTTCCGGAAGATGAGAAACAACGTAGGCTTGCAGAAATCGTGAAATTGCAACGTTCTCATTCCTTATTAAGAACTCAAGCTTACATCGGTAAAACAGTAGAAGTGCTTATTGAAAGAGAATCTAAAAAATCTGACCAACAATGGAGCGGAAGAACAACCTATAATGCAGTTGCCGTTTTTGACAAGGAAAATTACAAGATTGGAGATTTTGTAAATGTGAAGATCACAGATTGTACTAGCGGAACCTTAATTGGTGTTCCGGTTGGTTACAGTGAGCATAATTAAAAGGACAAACAATAATTATTGTAAATCGGCGCAAGCCAAATCGCAATAGGTAAAAATATATGGAATCAGTTCAAGCAATTAAACAACGATTTGAAATTATTGGGAACGATCCCAGTTTAAATCGTGCCGTAGAAAAAGCGATCCAAGTGGCACCAACAGACATTTCTGTTCTGGTTACTGGAGAAAGTGGGGTTGGAAAAGAAAGTATTCCAAAGATCATTCATTCGCTTTCTCACAGAAAACATGGAAAATACATTGCGGTAAACTGCGGGGCCATTCCGGAAGGAACTATAGATAGTGAACTGTTTGGTCACGAAAAAGGCGCTTTTACAGGAGCTACTCAAACCAGAAATGGCTATTTTGAAGTAGCCGATGGAGGAACTATATTTTTAGATGAAGTTGGAGAATTGCCTTTAACTACACAAGTTAGATTACTTCGTGTTTTAGAAAATGGAGAGTTTATTAAAGTAGGTTCTTCTAAAGTTCAAAAGACCAATGTAAGAATAGTAGCAGCTACCAATTTAAACATGTTCGAAGCTATTAAGAAAGAAAAATTTAGAGAAGACCTCTATTATAGACTAAGTACTGTCGAGATTAATCTTCCTCCGTTAAGAGACAGGAAAGATGATATTCATTTACTATTCAGAAAATTTGCTGCAGATTTTGCGATTAAATATAAAATGCCAACCATTCGTTTGGAAGATGATGCAGTAGAATTGCTTCAGAAATATCAATGGGGTGGAAATATTAGACAGCTTCGAAATGTTGCTGAACAGATTTCGGTTTTAGAACAAGAGCGCAATATTACTTCCAGTAAAATTAAAAGTTACCTTCCCAATATCGGAAGCAATTTGCCTGCAGTGATTTCAGATAAAAAGAAAGAAATCAGGTTAAGAA
>CAZWSP010000242.1:0-2108 GCA_964636585.1 uncultured Antarcticibacterium sp. | reverse complement strand
ATGTCACGGTCCAATTCAAGAAATGGAAGTGGTATATCAAAACGCTCCTTTAACAATGGGATGGTGTATTAATTGTCACCGAGAAACCAATGTGAAAATGGAAGGAAATGAGTACTACGAGAAAATTCATGAAGAGCTATCTAAAAAATATGGAGTAGAGGAATTGACTGCTGCTCAGTTAGGTGGTCTTGAATGTGGTAAATGTCACTATTAATAAAAAAGTCAAGCCTGAGTGATCGGGTAATTAATTAAGAAGTAATATCTAGATATATATGTCATCAAACAAGAAATACTGGAAAAGTGTTGAAGAGCTAAAAGAAAATAGCTCTATTGTTGAGACGCTCCAACAAAACGAATTTGCAGAAGAGATCCCGAACGAAGAATTTTTAGGAGATAAAGATTCTTTAAGTAGTTCTTCTACCACTCGTCGAGATTTCCTTAAGTATGTTGGTTTTAGTACCGCTGCTGCTTCTTTGGCTGCTTGTGAGGGTCCGGTAATTAAATCTATTCCTTATTTAGTACAACCAGAACGTATAGTTCCTGGAATTGCGAATTATTACGCGACTACTATTGCAGATGGTTTCGATTTTTCTAGCGTCTTGGTGAAAACCCGTGAAGGACGTCCTATTAAGATCGATAACAACACGCTTTCTACTGGAAGATCTGGTGCAAATGCAAGAGTGAATGCTTCTGTATTGTCATTATATGATAGTAAAAGAGTAAAGAGACCAATGGCTAATGGCCAAAATGTTTCTTGGGAAGATTTCGATAAGAAGGTTGGAGATGCTTTAAATGGAGTTACCGGTGAGGTGGTTCTTTTAACTCAAACTTTCGCGAGTCCTTCTACTTCAAAATTAATAAATGAGTTTTCTGGGAAATTAGGAAATGTTCGTCATGTTGTATATGATACTGTATCTGAAGATGCGGCTTTAACTGCTTATCAGCAGAAATATGGAACAAGAGCATTGCCAAATTACGATTTCTCTAAAGCTGAAGCTATAGTTTCTGTTGGTGCAGATTTCTTAGGAGATTGGCAAGGTGGTGGATACGATGCAGGATATGCAACAACAAGAATTCCTGAGAATGGAAAAATGTCTCGTCATATCCAATTCGAATCTAACATGTCTCTTTCGGGAGCAAATGCAGATAAGAGAGTTCCTGTAACTCCAGCGCAACAACGTGCGGTACTTGCTGCATTGTATGGGTATGTTGGTGGTGGAGCTTCTTCAAGCAAATTACCTGGAAAAATAGATGAAGCTGTAGTTAAAGCTGCAACTCAACTAAGAAAAGCAGGAAGCAAAGCAGTGGTAATTTCAGGATTGCCAGATGTAGATGCTCAAGCTTTAGTATTGTCTATAAACGAAGCTTTAGGTAGCCAGGTTATGGACACAGCTAATCCAAGAATGACAAGGCAAGGGAACGCTTCGGCAGTTACCAAGTTGGTTCAGGATATGCAAAATGGAAGTATTGGTGCTATTTTAATAGCGGGAGTAAATCCAGCATATAGCTTACCAAATTCAAAAGAATTTGTAAAAGCATTAAAAGAAATAGAGGTTTCTATCGCTTTCTCCATGAAGGAAGATGAAACTGCTAAATTGTGTAAGTTTATCGCTGCAACGCCTCATTATTTAGAGAGCTGGGGAGATATTCAATTCACTAAAGGTAAATTCAGCTTGATGCAGCCTACTATCAGACCTCTGTTTGATACTAGACAATTTCAAGACTGTTTATTAAAGTGGAATGAATCTGATCTTTCTTACTACGAATATATTAAGGAAACTTGGGCTGGTTCTTTAGGAACTGAAGCTTGGAATACTGCATTGCATGATGGAGTTTTCGAAGGTACTGCGCCTTCTGTAGGTGAAACTGCAGAAGCTCCGGAATTTGTTTCTACTGCTTCAGACAGTGGAACTTCTGCTCGTAATTTAAGCGAAGCTTCAGAAGGAAAAGGATTCCAATTAAGCCTTTACACTAAAGTTTCAATGGGAGACGGGCAACAAGCCAATAATCCATGGTTACAGGAAATGCCAGATCCTCTTACTAGAGCATCTTGGGATAACTACTTAACAATGTCTAGAGAAGATGCAGATAAACTGGATCTTATCAAC
>CAZWSP010000241.1:0-2146 GCA_964636585.1 uncultured Antarcticibacterium sp. | reverse complement strand
TTCCGCTGTGTTGTTTCAACATAACTTTTTGAACAGCTTTAGTCATATTGAATACAGATTTAAGATTTACATCTATTACAGCATCAAAATCTTCTTCTGTCATTCTCATTAAAAGATTATCCTTGGTGATTCCTGCGTTATTTACTACAATATCAATCGCTCCAAAATCTTCTGCAACTTGCTTAATAAGATCTTGAGCTTCTTCAAAATTAGCAGCATTAGACTGATATCCTTTCGCTTTTACACCAAGTCCAGCTAATTCCTTCTCTAATTCATTTGCAGCGGCTACAGAGGACGCATATGTAAAAGCGATATTTGCTCCGTGCTTCGCGAAAACTTCAGCAATTCCTTTTCCAATTCCTCGGCTTCCACCAGTAATAATTGCATTCTTACCTTCTAATAATTTCATATATGTAATTCTTAAATTAAATCTGTAAAAAATATATTCTGAAATAACTTCAGAAATAATTAAATAAGACTCAGGTTGATTTTTTTCTGCTCAAATATAATAAAACCCAAAAGCAATAAAATAAAAAAACCTCTTGAAATTACTCATTGACTGAGGAATTAAGAGGTTTTTTTATAAAATATAATTAATTACTAAGCCTTTACACTACGTAAAACTTCAGCAACCTTTTTTCCAATTTCTGCTGGAGAATCTACCACATGAATACCATTTTCTCTAAGAATTGCTTTCTTAGCTTGCGCAGTATCTTCACTTCCACCAACTATTGCACCTGCATGCCCCATTGTACGACCAGCTGGAGCTGTTTCTCCTGCGATAAATCCTATTACCGGCTTTCTGTTACCATTAGCTTTAATCCATTGTGCTGCATCTGCTTCCAGTTGACCACCAATTTCACCAATCATAACGATACATTCAGTTTCGTCATCATTCATTAGCAATTCTACTGCTTCTTTCGTAGTAGTTCCAATAATTGGATCTCCACCAATTCCGATAGCTGTAGAAATACCTAATCCTTGTTTTACAACCTGATCTGCTGCTTCATAAGTAAGCGTTCCAGATTTAGAAACAATCCCTATATTACCTTTTTTAAATACAAAACCTGGCATAATTCCAACCTTAGCTTCACCTGGAGTGATTACTCCTGGACAGTTAGGACCAACTAAACGACAAGATTTGTTCTGAATGTATTCATTCACCATAATCATGTCTGCAACAGGAATTCCTTCAGTAATTGTAATAATTACAGCAATTCCAGCATCTGCCGCTTCCATAATTGCATCTGCTGCAAATGCAGGCGGTACAAAGATTATAGAAACATTAGCTCCAGTTTCTTCAACTGCTTGAGAAACTGTATTAAAAACAGGTTTATCTAAATGAGTTTGCCCACCTTTTCCTGGAGTAACTCCTCCAACAACATTAGAACCGTACTCAATCATTTGTTCGGCGTGAAATGTTCCTTCACTTCCAGTAAAACCTTGTACTATTATTTTTGAATCTTTATTAACTAAAACGCTCATAATTATTATAATTTTTGCTCTTGCAAAAGTATGTTTTTAAATATAAACCTTAAAACCTTTTTATAAGTTTGTTGCCATAAAAGATGAAAGGTTTTCTGGAGAGTCATCTGCAAGTTGGCTCATTTGATAACCCTTATACATTTTTCCGTCTTTAATCTCCCAAATTGCCACCATATGTGAAATCGGAATTTCCTCATCCGGATTTTCAATAGTCTTTGTGAAAAAAGTGGTTCTAATGGTAACCGTAGTATCATCTTGTAATAAATGAGAGATTTCTGCTCTTATATATTCAAAAGATTTCGCCATTTCTCCACATATTCTTTCTAGATCCTGTACGTTCATTTTAGTAAAACCCGCACTACTATTCCAATATAATTGGGCATCTGGATGCAAATGCTTTAGTATTTGTGAGGTGTCTTTATAAAAATCTGAAGTATAAAATGATTCTACAAGTTGTTTTTCGCTTGAAGCCATATTAATCCTTTTTAAATTTATCTAACATTCCAGGAAGCATCTTTACTGCCGCCATCTGTCTAAGTTTAGTCCTAAATTCTTGTGCCGGAGAGCCCCAATAACTGGTATTCTCTTCTGTAGTTTTAGAAACTCCACATTGTGCCATAAGAACCGTGCCCTTTTTTATTCGCACATCACTTCTAATTCC
>CAZWSP010000240.1:0-2149 GCA_964636585.1 uncultured Antarcticibacterium sp. | reverse complement strand
ATTTGTCCGCCATCTGTAAATCGGGTAGAGGCATTGTGATAAACAGCAGCACTATCTACTTGTTCCATAAACTCGATCGCTTCTGCTTTATCTTTAGTGATGATCACTGCAGAATGCCCACCAGAGTATTTGTTGATCTTTTCTATGGCATTATCCATCCCATCTACATTTCCAACTACAATTTTCATAGCCAAGAATTCTTCATACCAAGTATCTTCATTTGGCAGTTTCTCTTCAGAATTTAATACTTCTGAAACCTTATCGTCAACCAGAATTTCTACATCGTGAGTTTTCAATAAATTCTGAAGCTCTTTTAATCTAGATTCATATTCCGGCAGATTTGCATCTATAAGCACTTTATCTAAAGCGTTACATCCTGAGATCTTATCTGTTTTCGCATTTAAGATCACTTTTTTAGCGGTCTCAAAATCGGCATTTTCAGAAACATATAAAAAGTTGTTTCCTCTACCGCTAACTAAAACTGCTCCCGTAGCGTGTTCTTTCACAAAAGCGATTAAACGTTCCCCACCACGAGGCACGATTAGATCTAACTGTACCGGTGGGTTCTTCAGGAATTCCTGAGTTTCCTCTCTGTTTAAATGCAACAGCTCGATCCAATTTTTTTCTAAACCATTTTCAGTTAAAGCTTCATGCCAGCATGCTTCTAGGATCTTGTTGCTATGAATTGCTTCTTTTCCACCTTTCAAATAGATCTTATTATTGGCTTTAAAAGCAAGTACAGCGGCTTCAATCGTAACATCTGGTCTAGATTCATATATAATAAGAATATTTCCGAATGGAGCGGTTTTATTAGTAATATCCAACCCACTATCCAATACTCTATGAGAAATGGTATTTCCCACAGGATCTTCCTGCGCCATCACCTCTTTTATAGATTGGATCATTCCATCTACTTTCTTATCGTTCACAATAAGACGGTCGTACATGGCACCTTCTTTTTCTCCAAAGGCTTCAAGATCTTTTGTATTTGCTTCTATAATTTGCGCTCGCTTCGAATCCAAAATACGGATCATCGTTTTAAGCACATTATTTTTAATTTCTGTTTTTATCAACTTCATAGTATCTCTCTTTAAAACGTTATTAATTCTATTCGATATAGTATTTAAATGGAAAACTTGGTTCCCACTTCTTTTCCAGCTACAATATCTAAAATCACATTTTTCCTTTTTCCATTTGCTATGTAGGTAGGAATGTTCTTTGCAGCGGTACTTTTGGCAATCTTAATTTTAGACTCCATTCCTCCGCGGCCTTGACCTTCACCTTTTTCTGAAATCTGAACATATTTCTCTACATCTTCATCTCCATCTACATTATTCAGTTTTCTTGAATCTTCATGATCTGGATGCCCTGTATACAATCCTTCCGTATCACTTAAAATGATCAGCATATCAGCACTAATAAGTTCAGCAACCAAACTCGCTAGTTCATCGTTATCTGAAAACATAGACATAGTTACTGAAACTGCATCATCTTCATTTGCAATTGGAATGATCCCTTCAGAAAGAAGCGATTCATAGCAATTTATCATATTCTCTCTGTGCATTCCCGCACTAAAATCTCTTTTAGTAGCGAGTACCTGTGCACAGCGCATTCCGTAGTCGTGAAAAATACTGTAGTAATGACGCATCATTCTAGGTTGCCCTACAGAAGAATATACTTGTCTTCTTTTAGATTCGTCTTTAATACTTATTTCTCCTAATATTTCCTTTCCTGCAATTGCAGAACCGGAAGAAACCAGTACCACCATAATATCTTGCTCATATAATGTAGCTATTTGCTCCACGAGATTTTTCAATACCGGTCCTAAAATTCTGTTGTCCTTATTGGTCATTACATTGGTACCAACTTTTACAACAATTCTCTTCTTCTCCATTTTATTGATATTAATATTCGTGTTATCTAAATTTTATTATTACTCTTTACCTAATTCCACAGCTCTATCGAAAGCGGCGTATGCGGCATCTTTTATAAGTTCTTTTACATTATTATCTTCCATAGAATCTAAAGCTGCTCTGGTTGTTCCTCCTTTTGAAGCAACACGTTCCATCCAAGTATTTGGGGAAAGATCTGACTGATTGAATAATTCTACAGCCCCTTCAAAGGTTTTACTAACCAGGATTTTTGAATC
>CAZWSP010000239.1:0-2153 GCA_964636585.1 uncultured Antarcticibacterium sp. | reverse complement strand
AATTGAGCGTTTAATACCATTTTTGTATCCCTTTTTAAAAGCATGTAATCCTAGGTTGTCTTTTTTATTTAAAGAATTATTTTCAAATTGTTCTAGCGATTTGTTTGGTTCAGTATTTTTTTTGCTCTTAATTTTTTCAGAATTATTTTTGTAATTTTTCCAGTAATTATATCCAAGATTACAAGCTATAGATGCTATATACATCCGTAAATGATTATGTAGATATCCCGTTTTATAAAATTCTAGAATTGCTTTATCAATTACCTTAATTCCGGTTTCTGCATTTGGAATAACGCTAGAAATCCCTTGGGTGATCACGGGTTCCTGTGTATGCTTCAGGTCTGAATTAATTTCATTTCCTTTAGCAATCCACACTTGCTGCCAATAATCCCTCCATGCCAATTCTTGAACAAATTTTAAGATTCGGCCTGGAGAAAATCCTTTATCTAATAAGTTTTGATACACGAATTTTGTAGAGATCACCCCTCTAGAAATGTATGGCGATAAATAACTAACAGATCCATCAATATGATTTCTGGTAGCTCCATAATTAATTGGATCTATAGCATCTACCCTATCTAAAATATCGTTGAAAGAAGTAGGAAATGCGTATGCCTTATGTGCTTCCTCAAGCATTAGCGCTTACTTATTTTATTTCCAGAGATAGCCCGCTGTCTAGAACATTTAAAACGAGTGATATCGTCACTGCGCTTTTTAAGATGCTTGGTACTCACACCGCTATTCACCCTTTTTCTCCAAAGCTTAAAACTAGATTCCTTCAAGTTACCGCGCATTATTTTGATAACATCCTTTTCTGGAATATCAAACTGAAATTCGATAGCTTCAAAAGGAGTTCTGTCTTCCCAAGCCATTTCAATGATTCGATTTAACTGTCTTTCTGTAAATTCTTTTTCTTGTATAATTTCTAAACTACTTCTTCCCATATCTGGTCTGTATTTAAACGGAAACTTCCTAATGATTTAAAATTGCACTGATCTGGAGCAATTATAGATAAAAAGGTTTCCTCATTTTCACGTTGATATAAATGATAAGTCTCCCCTATTATTGGTTCAAAATTGAACTTCGAATTATAGATAAGATTGTTGTGATTGAATTCTGCCATTAACTTTTCGTACTCTTCCTTAATTTCTTGAAATCTGGTTTGCACCTTATGATTAAGCTTATTTATGCTTCTATTTTTCCAAGTTATGGTATCTGTTGTGGTTATTACTGGGGCACCTACGTTTGTGGCATATGGCTTAAGCGCTGCATCATATTTTTGGGTTTTTGCATCAAAAACTACATTATCCGGTTTTTTCTTATCGCTCATCTAATAGATAGATTACATTTTATCTGGCGATAAAGATATATTATGTTTAACTTAATATCAAAATTGTTAAACAACAATTAGCAATAGTTAAGTTAGTTTTAACCCTTTATTTAAAAAATGAAAACATATTATTGATTTTATAGGAAGATATTCAGCATGGCTAGGAATTAAATTCTTCATTTTGGCTACACCTAAGATGAATATGGATACAATTTGTTTTAATTAAACAGTGAATTTTGTACAGGATTAAAACAGAGAAAAAATGAACTACAAAATTTTAGGCAATACAGGATTAAAAGTCTCCACACTTTGTCTGGGAACCATGAATTATGGCGGAAAAGGATTTTTTAACCATATGGGCAATTTAGATCAAGCAGAAGTTGACGAACAAATAAAAACCGTAATGGATGCAGGCGTAAATTTCATCGATACTGCCAACATTTATTCCGAAGGACTTTCAGAAATAATGATTGGAAAGGCTATAAAAAATCTTTCCATTAAAAGGGACGACCTCGTTTTGGCCACAAAAGTTAGAGGAAGTATGGGAAAAGGCGAAAATGACAGGGGTTTGTCGAGAAAGCATATCATTCAGCAAGTAGATGAAAGTCTCAAAAGATTGAATACAGATTACATTGACCTTTACCAATTGCATACTTCAGATCCATTAACTCCCATTGAAGAAACCTTAAGAGCTTTGGACGATTTAGCGCGTAGCGGAAAAGTTCGTTATATTGGTGCAAGTAATTTTATGGCTTGGCATTTAATGAAGGCATTAGCTCATTCAACTTACACTAATTTAGAAAAATTTGCTTCTTTACAAGCC
>CAZWSP010000238.1:0-2154 GCA_964636585.1 uncultured Antarcticibacterium sp. | reverse complement strand
TTTTAATAGAATGATAGCAGAATTTAAAGATCTAAACTATTGGGCTTTAGTCCTTGGTGGGAGTAGCGGACTAGGCCTTGCAACTGCAAGAAAATTAGCCAAACATGGTATGAATATTATTATTATTCACCGTGATAGGCGATCAGAAATTCCAGATATAGAAGAAGCTTTTGAGGATATTAGAAACTCCGGAGTACAATTGGAAAGCTTTAATGTAGATGCTGTTCAAAAAGATAAGCGTGAAGATCTTATAAAACAGATTGCTGGAATTCTAGGAGCTGAAGGTAAAATAAGAACCTTGGTGCATAGTATTGCAAAAGGGAATTTAAAACCCATGAGTGGAACAGGTCCATTTCTTGAAAATATAGATTTTCAGATCACCATAGATGCTATGGCACTTAGTTTATACGATTGGACCGAAGCTGTTTATCAGGCAGGATTATTTGCAAAAGATGCTCGAGTAGTCTCCTTTACCAGTGAAGGAAATAAAAAAGCTTGGGAAAATTATGCGGCTGTCTCTGCCGCAAAGGTGGTATTAGAAGCAATAACTAGAAGTATGGCTTTAGAATTTGCGAGATATGGAATTAGAGCTAACTGTATTCAGGCTGGAGTAACGGTTACGAGATCTTTCCAGATGATCCCGGGAAATGAATCTTTACGAACTCATGCTTTAAAACACAATCCTTTTAAAAGATTAACAGTTCCTAATGATGTGGCAAACGTGGTTTATCTTTTAAGTAAAGATGAAGCTAGTTGGATCACCGGAACTATTATTCCTGTGAACGGCGGAGAACATTTAAAGTAATTTGTTATTTGCAACCAAGATAAAATCCCAGATTTTAAGTGAATTACAATTCGATTATTTCCAGGCTTCCATATTCCAAACCTTTTTTATTTGTAGATGAGATTTTACAAATAGATGCTGAAGGCTGTACCGGAACTTATAGATTTCCTGAAAATTCCTATTTCTACGAAGGTCATTTTAAAGATAATCCTGTTACGCCTGGCGTTATTTTAACCGAATGCTTGGCGCAGATAGGGGTGGTTTGTTTGGGGAGTTATTTGCTTCAGCAAAATCAAACTGAAGCTTCAGAAGATCTAAATAATATACAGATCGCCTTAAGTTCTAGTCAGATAGATTTCTTTATTCCGGTTTTTCCCGGAGAACAAGTAAAAGTGGTTTCAAAAAAGGATTATTTCAGATTTAATAAGCTTAAATGCTCGGTAGAAATGTTCAATTCAAAAGGAGAACTAGTTTGTAGAGGAGTAATTTCGGGAATGATCAAATAAATGCAATCTTAAAGAATGAGTAAAAGAGTAGTTATTACAGGATTAGGAATTGCAGCGCCCAATGCTATTAGTATTCCTGAATTCGAAGAAGCCTTGCGAAATGGAAAAAGCGGAATCACGTTTGATCCAAAACTTAAAGAGCTTAATTTTAACTGCCAGATAGGAGGGAAGCCGGCTATTTCTGAAGAAAAATTAGCTGAATATTTTACCCCTTTGCAACTTCGAGGTTTAAATAGCAGCGGAATTATTTATGGAGTTATTTCGGGAACCGATGCATTTAAAGATGCCGGACTTAGTATTGCAGATAATGATTCTCCAGACTGGGATACCGGAATTATATTTGGAACCGGAATTTTAGGAGTCGATAAATTTAGAGAAGCCATTCATTTAATAGATGCTGGAAATACCAGAAGACTTGGCAGCACGAGTGTTATTCAAACTATGGCCAGTGGGATAAGTGCCTATTTAGGAGGAATTCTTGGCTGCGGAAATCAGGTTACAACCAATTCTTCCGCCTGTACCACAGGAACAGAAGCTGTTTTAATGGGATATGAGCGAATAAAAGCTGGAAGAGCAAAGCGAATGCTTGTTGGAAGTTGTGGCGATGATGGGCCTTATGTATGGGGCGGATTTGATGCCATGCGAATCTTGCCGGGTGCATTTAATGATAAACCTGAGGAAGCTTCTAGACCTATGAGCGCAGATGCGGCAGGTTTTGTTCCGGGGAGTGGAGCAGGAGCTTTGGTCTTAGAAGATCTAGAATTTGCTTTAGAACGCGGCGCGAAAATCTATGCTGAAGTGCTTGGAGGTGATGTGAATAGCGGCGGACAACGAGCAGAAGGAAGTATGACCGCAGCAAATAAC
>CAZWSP010000237.1:0-2164 GCA_964636585.1 uncultured Antarcticibacterium sp. | reverse complement strand
TAAATTACTTTGTCCCGTTTGTTCTGAACTTACAACTACTTCACAATTTATCTCTTGAGCCATTCCTATAGAAATGGAAAAGAATACCGCTAGTATCAAAATTAATTTATTCATGAAATAAAGATATAACTTCCTTTAATATATCCTGCGCAACTTCTTTTTTTGACTTTAACTGATAGGTCTTGGTTTCGTCTCGAGAAATGATGCTTATTTTATTGGTATCCTTCTTAAATCCAGCACCTTCATCTTGAAGCGAATTTAATACGATGAAATCTAAATTCTTACGCTCTAATTTACTTTTCGCATTTTCCACCTCATTATTGGTTTCTAAAGCAAAGCCTATTAGTTTTTTATCTTTTTTGATCTTCCCTAACGAAGCTAAAATATCTTGGGTAGGAACTAGATCTACAGTAAAACTCGCTTCCTTTTTCTTTATTTTTTCATCTACAACTACTTTTGGCTTATAATCTGAAACCGCAGCTGCCGCTATCACTACATCTTGTACTTCAAAATTTGCATGAACAGCTGTATACATTTCATCTGCACTTACCACTCGTATTAACTTCACCATCGAAGAGTCTAACTTTAGATAAGTTGGCCCTGTAATTAGGGTAACTTGCGCTCCTAGTTTTGAAGCTTCAATAGCCAGTTCGAATCCCATTTTTCCGCTGGAATGATTTCCTATAAAACGTACCGGATCTATAGCTTCGTATGTTGGACCCGCTGTGATCAATATTTTTTTATTCCGAAGGGGCAATTGTTCTAATAAATCGTTTTTAAGAAAAGAAACAATGTTTTCTGGCTCGGCCATTCTACCTTCTCCTACTAAGCCACTAGCAAGTTCGCCAGATTCTGAAGGTATCATTATATTTCCGTAAGACTGAAGTTTTTCTAGGCTATCTTTTGTAGCCGGGTGCAAATACATATCAAGATCCATTGCAGGCGCAAAATAAACCGGGCATTTGGCAGAAAGGTATGTTGTAAGCAGGATATTATCGCTGCTTCCCGAAGCCATTTTAGATAAAGAATTGGCTGTGGCGGGGGCTATAAGCATAAAATCGGCCCAAAGGCCGAGTTCTACGTGATTGTTCCATGTGGCATTCTCATCCTCTTCTTTTGTAAAAGTAGAGATCACCTCATTTTTAGAAAGTGTGGAAAGTGTAAGCGGTGTAATAAAATCCTTCGCAGAAGGAGTCATGATCACTTTAACCTGAGCTCCTTCTTTAATGAATAATCTTACCAGAGAGGCTGTTTTATAGGCAGCAATACCGGCAGTTATTCCCAACAGTATTTTCTTGCCTTCTAGCACTCCCATCCTAACTTATGCTTCAGAAGATTCTGTTGTATCTCTGTAATATATTTTATCATCTAACCATTCCTGAACCGCTAAAGAATGTGGCTTAGGTAATTTTTCGTAGAATTTAGAAACTTCAATTTGCTCTTTATTTTCAAAGATCTCATCTAAGCTATCGTTGTAAGTTGCAAATTCGTCCAATTTCTCCAAAAGCTCTTTTTTAATTTCAGAGTTAATTTGTGTAGCTCTCTTTGCGATCACAGAGATAGCTTCGTAAATGTTATTTGTTGGAGCGTCTACCAAATTCTTGTCAATTGTGGTAGTATTAATTGGCGCATTAATCTTTTTTAAATCCATCATCTGTCTTATTAAAAATTTTGTAATCTTGAATCTATATCCTGAAATTGTGTTTGAGACTGATTGTAATAAACACTTCCTTCTGGGTAATATTTGTTGTAACTGTTGTAAAATCCTCTTGCCGTATCTAAACGTTCTTTTTGCAAATTCTCGTAACTATTAATTGCTAGAAGGTACGCAGAATCTAATCTATAATAAAATGCGGCTTCTCTAAATGGAGAACCAGGATATTCTAAAATGAAATTATTGAACGCCACGATAGCCGACTTATAATTTTCGGTATGGTGATATTGTTTTGCTATTTCGTAGGCTTTCTTCTCCAATTTTACCTGAAGCTCTTGTCCATATTCGTTAGCCTGATCTACAAATTCTCCACCTGGATACTTGTCAATATATTTCTGAAGTTCATCTATCGCCTTAAAAGTATCTGCTTGGTCAAGATCGTATCTTGGTGAAAGCAAATAATAACTTCGTGCACTTTTAAATGTTGCTTCTTCAACTTTGTCACTATTT
>CAZWSP010000236.1:0-2189 GCA_964636585.1 uncultured Antarcticibacterium sp. | reverse complement strand
CCGTAAGGACCAGAAAGATCTACTTTATCACCTTTCTTTCTTGAGAATATATAAGATGAAGCGATCCCAGTATTTACATCCATCCAACCGTTCTTAGCTCTATCGAATGGCGGTGTTGCCACACGTACATTCAACATGATCTCACGACCTTCTGCTGGATACGAAGCCATAGAATAAGCACGCTCTACAGTTTCAGAATTTTTCATCTGTAACGGCCAAAGCTTAAATTTATCCCATTCTGCTTTAAATTTATCCGGCTCTCCAGGATGTTCATCTGGATGCGCAGTAATGTCCATATCTTCAAACTTAACTTCACAACGAGGAATTTCAATTTGAATATACCCACCTGCTTTATAATCCATTTCTTCAGGGATTTCAACTACGAATTCCTTGATGAACGATGCTACGTTGAAGTTACGTACTACGGTAGCTTCCCATTTCTTGATTCCAAAAACCTCTTCAGGGATCTGGATCTTCATATCTTCTTTTACTTTAACCTGGCAACCAAGTCTCCATCCTTGTGCGATCTCTTTTCTTGTGAAATGAGGCTCTTCTGTTGGTAGAATAGTTCCCCCACCTTCAGTAACTATACATTTACATTGGATACATGTTCCACCACCACCACAGGCAGATGGTAAAAATAATTTTTCCTGTCCTAAAGTAGAAAGTAAAGTTCCACCAGAACCAACTTCAAGATCTTTTTCTCCATTTACACTAATTGTAACCGGACCAGAAGGAACCAGTTTTGCTTTAGCGCCCAGTAATATGGAAACTAATAAGAGTATAAGTACTAAAAATACAATTACACTTGCTATAATAACTGTCATTGTTGTGTCTTTTTATTATAATTCAATTCCCATAAAACTCATAAATCCAATTGCCATTAACCCCGTAATGATAAAGGTTATACCTAATCCTTTTAAAGGAGCAGGAACATTGGAATATGCTATTTTCTCTCTAATTGCTGCAATTGCTAAAATTGCAAGGAACCAACCCACACCACTACCTAAACCATAGGTAATCGCTTCGGTTACTGCCGTAAAACTTTTCTGTTGCATGAACAATGATCCTCCTAAGATGGCACAATTCACCGCGATAAGTGGTAAGAAAATACCCAAAGCACCATAAAGGGCCGGAGCAAATTTCTCTACAACCATCTCTACCAATTGCACCATAGATGCAATTACAGCGATAAACATAATGAAACTTAAGAAACTAAGATCTACGCTTGCATACTCTGGACTTAACCATTGTAATGCTCCCGGTCTTAATAAATATTGATCTAGTAAAAAGTTGATTGGCACCGTTACTGCCAATACAAATATTACTGCTGCACCTAATCCAACAGCTGTTTTCACGGTCTTTGACACTGCTAAATAGGAACACATTCCTAGGAAGTAGGCAAAAATCATATTTTCTATGAAAATACTTCTAACAAATAAATTTATATAATCCATTATTATAGTGCTTTAGAGCTGTTAGTTGTTTTGTTCTATTAATTTTCTGTTTCTCGCACGCTGCACCCAGATAATAATACCCACCACGATAAGTGCCATTGGAGATAACAACATCAATCCGTTGTTTTCATATCCAAATGCATATAATCCAGTAGATTCTGCTGCTACTGCCGCTTTATGACCAAGAACTTCAAATCCGAATAATTTTCCAGATCCAAAAAGCTCTCTAAAGAAAGCCACAACAATTAAGATCATTCCATATCCAGCACCGTTTCCAATACCATCTAAGAAAGATTTGTAAGGTCCGTTCCCTAAAGCAAAGGCTTCAAGTCTTCCCATCACGATACAGTTAGTAATAATAAGTCCAACAAATACCGAAAGTTGTTTACTTACATCATAAGCATAAGCCTTTAAGATTTGATCTACCAAAATTACCAAAGCTGCTACCACAACTAATTGTACGATGATCCTGATCCTATTAGGAATTAAATTTCTAAGTAGGGAAATAATCACGTTAGAAAAAGCAACTACAGCCATAACCGCAACAGCCATAACCACTGCAGGCTCTAGTTGAACGGTGATCGCTAATGCTGAACAAATACCTAAAACCTGTACGGTAATAGGGTTGTTATCATTTAACGGGTCACTTAATAATTTTCGGTTATTCTTCGATAAGAAACTTTCTTTTTCTTCGGTATTAGAAAGAAATAAGATCATCTCTTTTTTCTTTGC
>CAZWSP010000235.1:0-2244 GCA_964636585.1 uncultured Antarcticibacterium sp. | reverse complement strand
CGTCGATATCTACTCTAGCAGTATCATTATCTCCTTTAATTACTTTATAAGGAACTCTTCCTGCTTCCTTAGAAGATTCAGAATATTTGTTCCCCATAAAACGCTTTATAGAAGAAATAGTTTTAGTTGGGTTAGTAACTGCCTGACGCTTCGCCGGGTCACCAACTTTAATCTCACCACCTTCAACAAAAGCGATTACAGATGGAGTAGTTCTTTTCCCTTCAGCATTAGGGATTACCACAGGCTCGCTACCTTCCATTACAGATACACAGGAGTTAGTTGTCCCTAAGTCAATTCCAATTATTTTACTCATAATAGTATACGTGTTTAAATATTATTGATTCAATTTCACAACCACAAATAGTCAATCATTATGCCAGCGGTTTAGTTCTGACAGGTTGTCATAAATAACAATCAATATGGCATTCCCCACAAAGGCATCCTAAAAATGCCTTTGTGGGTCGGGCTTTCCGCTATATCTTTTAATTTCCTCAAAAGAAATTAAAAGGATGCCGCTATAATCCCTTATGCTAATAAATCCTAAACATTTCTTAATAAGAAACTAGAAAAACTCAAGTCTTAATTTATCAAATCCTTATTTTTGCGTTCAAATAGTAGATTAAAATGCGGAAAATAGAATGCATTAGTGTTTTCGACATGTTGAAAATTGGCGTGGGACCTTCCAGTTCTCACACCCTTGGCCCATGGCGAGCTGCACAACGCTGGATTCAGGAATTAAAAGATAAGGGGAAGTTTTTTGAAGTAGAAGCTGTTCACGTAGATCTTTATGGTTCCCTTTCCCTTACCGGAAAAGGACATGCTACAGATCTTGCAGTAATGTTAGGTTTGGCAGGATTCGATCCGGTTCTTATGGATATAGAACTTATAGATCCAGAAATATTTAATATTAGAACCACAAAATCTATCATTTTAAACGGAGAGAATGCTATTTATTTTGATCCGGAAACCAATATAAAATTCAATCGTAAATTCCTTCCTTTTCATCCTAACGGAATTGTATTTCGAGCAACATTAAAAGATGGCAAAAAATCTTCTTCTTCTTATTACTCCATAGGTGGCGGATTTGTAGTAAAAGAAGAAAGAAAAAATGCTTCAAAAAAAATGAAGCATTTTCAAGAATTTCCATTCTCTATAGAAAAAGCTACCGAATTACTTGCTTTTTGCAATGCCGAGAATAAAAGTGTTTCAGAAATAGTTCTAGAAAATGAAAAATCGCTTAGAAATCCAGAAGCAATAAACCAAGGATTAAGAGAGATCTGGGACGTGATGCTGGAATCTATGTACATAGGTTGCCATACCGAAGGTTCCTTACCGGGCGGACTCAACGTCCATCGCCGGGCATTCGATATGAACAAACGTCTTTTAGGAGAAGCCTCTTACAATACGCCTCAAGAATGGTTAGAAACCATTCGAAACACTGAAGTTAAATTCAGACAGATCCTTAAATGGGTAAGCTGTTTTGCAATAAGTGTAAATGAAGTAAACGCATCTTTAGGTAGAGTAGTTACTGCTCCTACTAACGGAAGTGCTGGAACTGTTCCCGCAGTGCTTATGTATTATATGGTAATAGAAAATCACCAAGCTACCTTCGAAGAAGTGAAACGCTTTATGTTGGTAGCGGGAGAAATTGGAAGCTTATTTAAAAAAGGTGCTACCATTTCTGCAGCTATGGGTGGTTGCCAGGCAGAAATCGGGGTTTCCTCTGCAATGGCAGCAGGAGCCTTAACCGAATTAATGGGTGGAACACCAGCGCAAGTTTTAATGGCGAGTGAAATTGCTATGGAACATCACCTTGGTCTAACCTGCGACCCTATTGCCGGCTTAGTACAAATACCATGTATAGAACGAAATGCAATGGGTGCCATAAAAGCCATTAACGCAGCTGAAATTGCCATGGATAGCGATGCCACAAAAGCAAAGGTGCCATTAGATAAGGTGATTGAAACTATGTGGGATACTGCAAAAGATATGAATTCTAAATACAAGGAAACCTCAGAAGGTGGACTTGCAGTTAAAGTAAGTTTAAGCGATTGTTAATTGCCAAATTAAAATTTCTATTAAATAACCTAACTTTATTAAAGACTAGTCCACCAACTAATTGAATAATATAAGCCATATAACACTTTTTAAGATTAAGAACTTGCTGAGAAATTATGGCTGGATGATCTTGACCTATTTCTTATTCTTTACGCTTTTAGGAGTTATTAAAATGCTCTTCCCAGA
>CAZWSP010000234.1:0-2552 GCA_964636585.1 uncultured Antarcticibacterium sp. | reverse complement strand
AAAGCCGCGGCAGCATCTGCCCACCAAAACCCTAATCCAACAGCTAGTATTCCAAGCATTGCAGCAAAGGCTGTCATATAATCTGCTTTTTGAGTTTCAGCATCGGTATATAAGATCTTGTTGTGTAATTTCTTGGCGATAGGAAGTTTTTTGTACCCTAAGATCATAGAAGGAATAGAACTATATGCCAAAGCGGCAATCATTACCCAACCCATCCAGATCTGGTTTCCCATAAACATCATTGAACCGATAGTTGGATGTTCTTGAGAATTTAGGGAAATACTGGAATCTATAGCTAGAAAACAACCCATTCCAAATAAGGCTACGGCTCCAGTTAAAAACGCAATACTAAATACCCTGTGATAACCGTACGGAAAATTTACATTCGGTTTTTTATTATATAAGCGAGTGGCAATTAAAAAGGAAATTGCAGGAAGTGTGCTCAATGCGTCTTCTAACCAAGCTGTTTTCATGGCTTGAGATGAGCCCATAACCAAATACATCAATATTATAGTAGAAAGAAGATAGAGTAGAGTTAGCCATTCCAAGATTTTCGCCTTTTTTAATAATGGCTTTAAATAGTCTGGTAATTCAAAGGTTTCTGAATGACTCATTACTTCTTATTTTTAAAGATATATGATTCTAAAAAATGCAACAGTTTATTCTCTCCCTTCGGAATTAAAATAACATGGTCTTCATTATCGTATGGAGTAGTTAATCCAACCTTATCTGTCCAGATAGATTTTTTTGTGAAGCCACCAACCAACAGATCAATTTCATAATTCTCCAACTTATCGGTAAGATCTGTTTCATTTCCTGTTTCATAAACAAGCTGAAGCTTATTTTCTTTAGCGAAATTTTGAAGAAGTTCTATCTCTTTTCCAGAGTAGACTGAGTCTTTCTGTAGCGTAAATGGCGCATTAATAACCACGCCAATATGTAGCCCATTTTTCTGTATTTTCTCCCAAGAACCTTCTGGGTCTTTGGGAATATTACAGGATGTTATTAAAATAAAAACAAGGAAAAATAGAAGTTTATAAGCCAATTGTTTATAATACATCTTTTAGGATTTAGTGAAAACCAATACTAAATTAAAAGATAAGCAGACAAAAGAATCGACTTTAAGAATTATTTATAATGCTGAATTCAAATTAAATTTTTTTCAATAATAAAGGCGAGAATCAATGTTCTCGCCTTTATTAAAAATAAAAGTTTCTGTTTAAAAATGAAGATTCAATTTAGCTTAGTAATACGCTCCTCCAAAATCCCATTTGTACAGAATCCCAATATCCACCACCTTTACTCCAGTCATCTTGCTGATCTGGATTTACATTGAAAAGGTTATTGTCGCATTCGTTAAGTTTTGGCTTTTTGATTTGCAATAAAAAATAAGAGTAATGAAATTTTCAATTAGATAATAAATTGGAGCATTAGGATATGCCATTTATTTAGTAATCATAAGTTCAATATTGATGTAGCAAGCAATTAAGAAAAATAGGGACTGCAAACAAATTCTTTAGCACTTGGCGGCTTTATACTTAACAGATTTAACCCTATCTTTGCAGCCGCAAAAACATAGCATTAAATTATATTTTATGAAAGCCGGAATTGTAGGATTACCTAATGTTGGAAAATCAACACTGTTCAATTGTTTGTCTAACGCAAAAGCACAAAGTGCTAATTTCCCTTTTTGTACCATAGAGCCTAATATAGGTGTGGTAAATGTTCCGGATATGCGTTTACAGAAATTAGAAAGTTTAGTAAACCCAGAGCGTGTGCTTCCGGCAACTGTAGATATTGTAGATATTGCAGGTCTCGTAAAAGGAGCAAGTAAAGGGGAAGGTTTAGGAAATCAATTCTTAGGGAATATTCGTGAAACAGATGCAATTCTTCATGTGTTGCGTTGTTTCGAAGATGAAAATATTGTGCATGTAGATGGATCTGTAGATCCAGTAAGAGATAAGGAAACCATAGATATGGAACTTCAGCTTAAAGATCTGGAGACGGTAGATAAAAAACTAGAAAAAGTAAAACGTGCTTCCAAAACTGGAAATAAAGAAGCTCAAAAGGAAGAAGCGGCTCTATTTAAAGTAAAAGCTGGATTAGAAGCAGGAAGATCTGTACGTTCGTTAACTGAACTTACAGAATCTGAAAGAGAAGAATTCATTAAAAACTTACAACTAATTACAGATAAACCTGTGATGTATGTATGTAATGTGGATGAAAAAGCTGCAGTTAGCGGAAATGAATTTGTAGATAAAGTAAGAGAAGCGGTTAAAGATGAAAATGCTGAGGTGTTAGTACTTGCAGTGGGAACTGAAGCTGATATTACAGAATTAGAAGACTATGAGGAGCGTAAAATGTTCCTTCAAGATATAGGTTTAGATGAGCCAGGTTCTGCAAAACTAATTCGTGGAGCTTACAGTTTGCTAAACTTACAAACCTATTTTACTGCAGGAGTAAAGGAAGTAAGAGCTTGGACCATTCCTATTGGATCTAGTGCTCCTCAAGCTGCAGGAGTAATTCATACCGATTTTGAAAAAGGATTTATT
>CAZWSP010000233.1:0-2556 GCA_964636585.1 uncultured Antarcticibacterium sp. | reverse complement strand
ATCCGGCAATTCCGGTTTGTGAAGCAATTAAACATTTTTTACCAATTATGGTATCATGCCCTATCTGCACTTGATTATCCAGTTTTGTTCCAGCGCCAATAAATGTATCACCAGTAACGCCTTTATCTATAGTACAAAGAGCACCTATTTCTACATCGTGATCTATAACCACTCTTCCTCCAGAAAGCAATTTATCATAGCCAGTAGGCCTGTTCTTAAAATAGAAAGCATCTGCACCTAGTACAGAACCGGCATGAATAATTACATTATTCCCGATAATAGCATTATCGTAAATGCTCACATTTGAATGAATTACACAGTTTTTACCAATATGTACATTGTTTCCAATAAAAACATTTGGCTGAATTATGGTATTTTCCCCTATTAATGCTGAATCTGCGATCTTAGAATCTGCCTTTTCGAAAGGTTTGAAATATTCTGTAAGTTTATTGAAATCTCTAAATGGATCTTCAGAAATTAATAAAGCTTTTCCCTCCGGACAATCAACTTCTTTATTAATAAGAATGATTGTGGCAGCAGATTGCAGTGCCTTATCATAATATTTTGGATGGTCTACAAAAACAATATCACCTTCTGTAACCACGTGAATCTCATTCATTCCTAAAACAGGAAAATCAGATGCTCCCACGTAAGTGGAAGATATGATGGTAGCAATTTGCTGAAGCGTATGCTTCTGAGGAAATTTCATATAATTTATATACTGAATTTAGTTATTAAGGAGTACCAAACATAAGCGATATTCCTTAAAAAACAAAAGTTAGGAACTTTTAAATAAAGGCTCCTAACTTTTAATATGAAATTATGTATTGAAATGAATTATTCCTTCACTCGTTCTTTATAAGTACCTTTTTCTGTTTCAATCTTAATCTTGTCTCCTTCATTTATAAAGAGGGGAACATTTACTTCTGCTCCAGTTTCTACAGTTGCAGGTTTCGTAGCGTTTGTAGCAGTGTTTCCTTTTAATCCTGGCTCGGTATGAGTAACTTCTAAAATAACACTTGCAGGCATATCTACCGTAAGAGGCATATTATCTTCAGTGTTAATTAGAACGGTAACAATTTCACCTTCTTTAAGTAGCTTAGGCATATCCAAAGCTGTTTCTAATAATCTGATCTGGGAATAATCTTCCACATTCATAAAATGGAAAAATTCACCATCATTATATAAAAATTGAAATTTGTGAGTTTCTACTCTAACATCTTCAATTTTATGTCCTGCAGAAAATGTGTTGTCCAACACTTTTCCAGAAGTAACACTTTTTAATTTAGTTCTAACAAAAGCAGGACCTTTCCCTGGCTTTACATGTAAAAACTCGATCACTTTATAAATATCATGATTATAACGGATACATAACCCATTTCTAATATCACTTGTACTTGCCATTCTCTTATTGTTTAATTTGAACTAAAATATCCTTTCATAATTCCGCGTTGCGAATTCTTAATAAATTCTAAGATCTCATCACGCTCTGCTGTAGCTTGCATCTCAGCTTCAATTATTGCTACGGCTTGAGAATTATTATAATTTTTCTGGTATAATATTCTGTAGATATCTTGTATCTCTCTAATCTTTTCAACATTGTAACCACGTCTTCTTAGTCCGATAGAATTGATCCCAACGTAGGACAATGGCTCTCTTCCTGCTTTTACATATGGAGGAACATCTTTTCTGACCATAGATCCACCTGTTACAAAGGCATGATTCCCAATACTGCAAAACTGCTGAATTGCAGCCATTCCAGCTAGAATCACATAATCACCCACATTAATATGTCCAGCTAAGGTGCTGTTATTGGAAAAAATGCAGTTATCCCCTACGATACAATCGTGAGCAATATGGCAATAGGCCATGATCCAACAATTTTTTCCAATTACGGTTTTCATTCTATCTGTAGTACCACGATTTATAGTTACACACTCTCTAATTGTAGTGTTATCACCAATTTCTGTAGTAGTTTCTTCGTCGTTGAATTTTTTATCCTGCGGAACCGCAGAAATCACCGCACCTGGAAAAATATTGCAATTCTTTCCTATACGAGCTCCTTCCATAATGGTAACGTTAGAACCTATCCAGGTTCCTTCCCCAATTACCACGTTATTATGAATAGTAGTAAAAGGCTCAATAACAACATTCTTGGCAATTTTTGCCCCAGGATGTACATATGCTAATGGTTGGTTCATGTTGTATTATTTAGTTTTTACAATTTGAGCCATCAAAATAGCTTCGGTTGCTAATTTACCATTTACATAAGCGTAACCTTGCATCTGGCAAATTCCTCTTCGTATTGGTGCTAATAACTCTAATTTAAATATCAAAGTATCACCAGGAACAACTTGTTGTTTGAACTTTACATTATCTATCTTCATAAAATAAGTAAGATAGTTCTCCGGATCTGGAACCGACTTTAATGCTAAAATTCCACCGGTTTGTGCCATAGCTTCCACTTGAAGAACTCCCGGCATTACTGGTTTCCCTGGAAAGTGACCTACAAAAAATGGTTCGTTCATTGTTACGTTTTTAAGCCCAACAACGCTG
>CAZWSP010000232.1:0-2624 GCA_964636585.1 uncultured Antarcticibacterium sp. | reverse complement strand
AGATCCAATATTTTGGCGGGAGCAGGAACTACACTTTCAAGAAATTCTAGAGTCTTTTTAAATCGTTTGTTAGGAAATGTATGTTCGTACATCTTAATATTCGTAGACCATTGCGTTAATATTCATTCCTGCACCAACACTGGCAAGAATAATAGTATCGCCTTTTTCTAACTTCTGATCTTTTATATTTCCAGTGATAACAAGATCCAACAAGGTTGGAACGGTTGCAACACTGCTATTTCCAAGTTCATGAATACTCATTGGCATTACATTATCTGGAGCTTTCATTTGATATTGTCTGTAAAAACGAGCGATTATAGCTTCATCCATTTTTTCGTTGGCTTGATGTAGAAAAACCTTTTTTACATCTTCTATGGATTTTCCGCTTTCTTCTAAACAGTACTTCATAGCTTCAGGAACATGGGTAAGCGCAAATTCGTAGATCTTTCTTCCGTTCATTTTAATATAACGGGTGTCGTCATCTTCTTCACTTCTATTAGATTTTCCGAAGTAAATATGATGCGCATCTTGATATGCATAGGTTGCTGAACTGTGAGAAAGAATTCCTCCTTGCTCTTCAGATTGCTCGAAAATTGCAGCCCCGGCACCATCAGAAAAGATCATAGAATCTCTATCGTAATTATCTACCACACGAGAAAGAGCTTCTGCGCCAATAACTAAACATTTCTTAGCCATTCCGCTCTTAATGTATGCTTGTGCCTGTATAACGGCTTCGATCCATCCTGGACACCCAAAAAGGACATCGTAAGCAACGCATTTTGGATTTTTAATTCTAAGATTGTGTTTTACTCTAGTAGCAAGACTTGGAACGGTATCACTCTGGATACTTCCAGTTCTAACATCGCCATAGTTGTGAGCAACTATTAAATAATCCAAAGTTTCTGGATCGATTCCGGCATTTTCAATAGCTTTTAGAGCAGCTACCGTTGCCATATCTGAGGTACAAAGATCTTCTTCTAGATACCTTCTTTCCTCAATTCCTGTAATAGCTTTAAATTTTTCAATGGTAATTTCATTTGCATGTGGAAATCCGGTGCCATCTAAATTTAAAAATTCATGTTGCAAAAAATCGGAATTCTTTCTTTTTAAGTTTGGGATAAAACTTCCTAAACCAGTCATTTTTATGCTCATTTAAACCAAGGGTTTTGAGGTTATTAAAACTAAAATACTAAAAGCAATTCAAGTAGCGCTCAAGCTTTTATAGAATTTGTTTCAATTTATTGATTTGATAATTAAACTGAAATAAAATAGCAATTCAGCATTTTAACGGCTAAAAATTATTAATAAGCCAAAGGCGCGTACTTAACCACCTTTGGCTTATTATAATTTATGCTTCCATATACTCTTCTATCGGAGCACAAGTACAAATAAGATTTCTATCACCATATGCATCGTCTACACGACGTACAGAAGGCCAGAATTTATTATCTGCAACATATTCTAATGGAAAGGCTGCCTGTTGTCTAGAATATGGGAAATCCCAAGTATCTGCAGTAAGCATTGCCAAAGTATGTGGTGCGTTCTTTAGAATGTTAACTTCATCTTTAGTAGAAGAATCGCTTATTTCCTTACGAATCGAGATAAGTGCATCACAAAATCTATCTAATTCTGCTTTGCTCTCACTTTCTGTAGGTTCTATCATTAAGGTTCCTGCAACGGGAAAAGATACCGTTGGCGCGTGGAAACCATAATCCATTAAACGTTTTGCAATATCAACAACTTCAATTCCGTTGTCTTTAAAAGGTCGGCAATCCACGATCATCTCATGTGCTGCGCGTCCTCTTTCTCCAGAATATAAAGTTGAATAGTGATCATTTAAACGAGCTTTAATATAATTGGCATTTAAAATAGCATATTCAGTGGCTTTTCTAAGTCCGTTCACACCAAGCATCGTGATATATCCATAAGAGATCAAACATGCTAGCGCAGAACCCCAAGGCGCTGCAGAAATAGCAGTAATTGCATGGTCTCCTCCAGTTTTAATTAATGGATTTCCTGGTAAAAATGGAAGTAATTGTTTAGCAACACATATTGGTCCAACTCCTGGTCCTCCACCTCCGTGAGGGATCGCGAAAGTTTTATGAAGATTTAAGTGACATACATCTGCACCAATTGCTCCAGGATTAGTAAGGCCAACCTGTGCATTCATATTGGCACCATCCATATATACTTGTCCGCCGTTGTCGTGGATCAATTTTGTGATCTCTTTGATGGCAGATTCATAAACTCCGTGTGTAGAAGGATAAGTAACCATTAAAGCCGCAAGATTGTCTTTATGCTTTAATGCTTGTTCTCTAAGATCATCTATATCTATATTTCCTTCTTTGGTAGATTTTGTTACCACAACCTTCATTCCTGCCATTACTGCAGAAGCTGGATTTGTACCATGAGCAGAAGATGGAATTAAACAGATGTCTCTGTTAGAATCTCCACGTGACTCATGATAAGCACGAATAACCATTAATCCTGCATATTCTCCTTGTGCTCCTGAGTTTGGTTGAAGGGAAGTTCCAGAAAAACCGGTGATCTCTGTTAATTGATCTTCTAATCTTTTTAAAACTATCTGATATCCTTCAGCTTGATCTATTGGTACAAATGGGTGA
>CAZWSP010000231.1:0-2642 GCA_964636585.1 uncultured Antarcticibacterium sp. | reverse complement strand
AGAAGAATCAATCTCCCTAAATCCGCATCATACCCTCACTAATCAAAGAACTTATTTCGCTCGGCATCTTAATCCCAAAGCGGGTGCAAATATACATAGGTTTTTTAATTAAAAGCAAGTTTTAAATAAAAAATATCAAGATTTTTTTAACCACCTACCTAAAAAAGCGGGCTACTAAAATACAATCTTTTTATAATTCTTTCCAAATCAGACGAGTAAAATTTTTAAGATAATTTTTAGAGATTTTATATTTCTACAAAATTTTTAATTTAAAATGTGATCACCTCTGCTTAGCACAGTAATGCTGCTTTTTTAAAAGCCCCAAACATCCTATTTGAAGAATGAAAAGCACATAATAAAATTTCATTTATCAAAATTTTAGGATTTACATATCATTATGAAGGAATTTAAACTGATGAAGATCCATTTCCCCTAATACTCTGTAAGGGATAGCAGCGGTATCCTTTTGGCTTACTTCTATGGATCTTAAAACGGAAATTTATTCTAGCTACCTATATATAAGACATAATTTATACCAGCCAAAAGATAAAGCGGATAGCCCGGACCCGATTTTTGGATCGGGGAACAGCATAATAATAAAGCTAATATATAGACGCTTGATATTGTGCAACCGCAATTAACCTATTATCTTTGCTTTATAATAAATGGATATGATAAACATAAGTTTGCCTGATGGCACTGTTAAGGAATTTGAGAGTGGCGCAACTCCAATGGATGTTGCGAAAAGTATAAGTGAAGGTTTTGCAAGAAATGTAGTTTCGGCAAAATTTGGTGATACCGTGGTGGAAACCACTACTCCACTTACCACAGATGGCAGTCTTATATTATATACGTGGAATGATAAAGATGGTAAAAAAGCTTTCTGGCATTCTACTTCTCATGTTATGGCGCAAGCTATAGAGGAATTATATCCTGGATCTAAATTAACTATAGGACCTGCTATTGAAAACGGGTTTTATTACGATGTTGACTTTGGAGAACAGAAGATTTCTGAAAACGATTTCAAGAAAATAGAAGATAAAATGCTAGACATCGCTCGTGGAAAACATGAGTTTAGCATGAGATCTTCATCGAAGGCTGAAGCTTTGTCTTATTATAAGGAACAAAACAATCCTTTTAAAGTAGAGCTTATAGAAAATCTTGAGGACGGAACTATCACCTTTTGCGATCACGATAGCTTTACGGATCTATGCCGTGGAGGGCACATTCCTAATACAGGAATTATAAAGGCAGTTAAGCTAATGAGTGTTGCCGGAGCTTATTGGAGAGGTGATGAGAAAAAACCACAACTTACCAGAGTTTACGGAATTTCATTTCCAAAGCAAAAAGACCTAAAGGAATATTTAGAACTTTTAGAAGAAGCAAAAAAACGCGATCATAGAAAACTAGGAAAGGAATTACAACTTTTCACCTTTTCCCAAAAAGTTGGACAAGGTTTGCCGTTATGGCTTCCTAAAGGTGCAGCTTTAAGAGAGCGTCTTGAAAACTTTTTAAAAGCAGCCCAGAAAAAAGCTGGTTACGAGATGGTCATCACTCCACATATCGGACAAAAAGAACTTTATGTGACCTCTGGTCACTATGAAAAATACGGTGCAGATAGTTTTCAGCCAATTCTTACTCCTAACGAAGGGGAAGAATTTTTACTGAAACCTATGAACTGCCCACACCATTGTGAAATATATAATGCAGCACCTTGGAGTTATAAAGATCTACCAAAGCGTTTTGCTGAATTTGGAACCGTTTACAGGTATGAGCAAAGCGGGGAATTACATGGTCTAACTCGTGTAAGAGGTTTTACTCAAGATGACGCCCATATTTTCTGTACTCCAGATCAATTAGATTCTGAATTCAAAAAAGTGATCGATCTTACCTTATATGTATTCGAATCTTTAGGCTTTGATGAATTTACTGCACAAGTATCTTTAAGAGATCCTGATAATAAGGAGAAATATATTGGTAGTGATGATGTTTGGGAAAAAGCTGAAGCTGCTATTTTATCTGCAGCTAAAGAAAAAGGTTTAAATTATGTTGTAGAAACGGGAGAGGCAGCATTTTATGGACCTAAATTAGACTTCATGGTGAAGGATGCTTTAGGAAGAAGCTGGCAACTTGGCACAATTCAGGTGGATTATAATCTGCCAGAACGTTTTGAACTGACATATAAGGGAAGTGACAATGAAATGCACCGCCCTGTAATGATACATAGAGCCCCTTTTGGAAGTATGGAACGCTTTGTTGCTGTGCTGCTTGAAAACACCGGAGGGAATTTTCCTCTTTGGTTAATGCCCGAACAAGCTATTATACTCTCTCTCAGTGAGAAATATGAAAAATACTCACAAAAAGTTTTAGATTTGCTTGAAAATGACGAAATTCGCGCCGTGTCTGATGACCGAAGCGAGACCATTGGTAAGAAGATAAGGGATGCTGAAATGAGCAAAGTGCCTTATATGCTGATTGTTGGAGAGCAAGAGGAGAAAGATGGTACAGTTTCTGTACGTAGACATGGGCAAGGTGATATAGGAACAATGACTATAGAAGCCTTTGCTGAATTAGTAAATAACGAAATCAAAAAAACGCATAAAGCGTTTGAAGTATAATTAAAATTAGATAGCCATAGCAAT
>CAZWSP010000230.1:0-2707 GCA_964636585.1 uncultured Antarcticibacterium sp. | reverse complement strand
GTGATCATTTCGGCAAGTTTCTTTTGTTGTAACTGAAATCCTGCAATAGGCTTTCCAAATTGCATGCGTTCTTTTGAATATCTTAGGGCAGTATCATAACAATCCATGGCCGCTCCAATTGCTCCCCAAGCAATTCCAAATCTAGCCGAATCCAAGCAACCCAATGGTGCGCCTAATCCAGATTTGTTTGGAAGTAAATTTTCTTTAGGAACTTTAACATTATCAAATATTAATTCTCCGGTTGCACTAGCACGAAGAGACCATTTATTATGAGTCTCAGGCGTAGAGAAGCCTTCCATTCCACGTTCTACAATAAGTCCGTGAATGCGTCCTTCTTCATTTTTTGCCCAAACCACAGCGATGTCTGCAAAGGGTGAGTTAGAGATCCAAAGTTTAGCTCCATTCAATAAATAATGATCTCCTTTATCTTTAAAATTAGTAACCAACCCACCAGGATTAGATCCGTGATCTGGTTCTGTAAGTCCAAAACAACCCATGAATTCTCCTGAAGCTAATTTTGGAAGATATTTTTTGCGTTGCTCCTCATTTCCGTATTTAAAAATTGGATACATCACCAAAGACGATTGTACAGAAGCAGTAGATCTTACACCACTATCTCCACGTTCTATCTCCTGCATTATCAATCCGTAAGCGATCTGGTCTAGACCAGCACCACCATATTCTTCTGGAATGTAAGGGCCAAATGCACCAATTTCAGCAAGACCTTTAATAATAGATTTTGGAAATTTTGCTTCTTGTGCTGCTTCTTCTATAATAGGAGATACATCTCGCTTTACCCATTCTCGAGCAGCGTCACGTACCATTTTATGTTCTTCGGTTAAAAGATCGTCTAGATTATAATAATCTGGCGCTTGGAATAAATCTGGTTTCATCGGATATGATTTTGAAAACAAAAATAACCAACCCGCTATTAGCAAGCAATTTAAAAAGCTTATAATTTTAGGTAAAACGGTGCCACCATTTCTTTATATTCGGGAGTGTAGATGTGTCGGCTTTCTTCAAGAACCAATGTGTTTCTTTCTATTTCTTTCTGAAGAAATGAAAAAGTGATCAAGCTGCGTTTAACTTTGGAAGTTGCAGTTCCCTTTACTTCGGTGATCTTGTTGGGAAATAAGTTGTTTTCTGAAGCTATTTCTAAAAGTTTAGCTTCTTCTTCCTTCGGAATTACAATGCTGAAAATTCCTTTTTCTGAAAGTAATATTGCTACGCCGTGTAATAGTTCTTCGAATGGCAGAGAGGCCTGAGACCTGGCTTGTTCTCGTGAAGTTGTAATTTTTGAAGCTAAAGAGTTTGAGAAAAAAGGAGGATTGCTTACAATAAGATCATATTTTTCCTCATTCATTTCTTCAACAAATTCGTCGAAGGCAGCGTGGTAACAGAACATTCTATCTCCCCACGGGCTGTTTTCAAAATTCTCTACTGCCTGTTCATAAGCGTCTTCATCTATCTCTAGAGCATCAATAGTATCTGCAAAGCTGCATTGTGCAAGCATGAGTGCTATAATACCGGTCCCTGCTCCAATATCTAAAATAGAATAAACTTCAGAAGAAATGGGAGTCCAGGCTCCTAGTAAAACAGCATCTGTACCAATTTTCATGGCACATTTATCCTGAGCTATGCTAAATTCTTTAAATCGAAATTGAGTTTCCAAGGGAAAGGTTAGTCTAAGTAAAGATCTATAAGACCTTCTGGAGTTTTAACAAAAATGATCTTATTCTTCTTGTCCAATTTTTCTATGAATTCGTCATTCAACGGAATTAAAACAAGTTTTCCATCTTTATCTATTTCAAATAAAGATTGTGCAGTGCTATCATTAATAGCTGTTATTTTTCCAACGGTACCATAATTCACGTCTTCAACCGTAAATCCAATGATTTCATGAAAATAGAACTTATCACCATCTAATTCTGGAAGGTGGGTAAGAGGAAGATATACATCACATTTCATAATGTCTTCTGCATCATCTTCGGTATCTACATCTTCAAATTTTACTCGAAGTAAGGTGCTTCGGTGAAGTCCGCTTCTTTCAATAAAAAATGGAACCAAGTTTTCGTTGTAGTCAACGAAAACCGATTCCATTCCTGTGTATTCTTCAGGTTCATCGGTATCAAGTTTAATTAATACCTCCCCTTTAAAACTAAATTTACTAACGATCTTTCCTAAATAGAAACATTCTTCTTTAAGCATCGTTAGAAATTTAAATTAAGCTTCTTTGTTCTCTTCAGTAGAAGCTTCTGTAGCTTCACCTTCAGTTTCCTCAGCAACTTCTTCAGTAGCTTCAGCTTCATTAGCTGCAGTTTCAGCCTCAGCTGCTGCTGCCATACGCTTAGCGTTTACTTCTTTTTCTGCATCTAGTGCCTTTTTCTTAGCGTCTTCTTGCGCTTTAGATAAAGATTCTTCTTTAGAAGATACAGTTCCTTCTTTTTCATCTAACCAAGTCTTGAATTTTTCTTCAGCTTGCTCTTCAGTTAAAGCACCTTTTCTAACACCACCAGCTAGGTGATTTTTAAGAAGCGCTCCTTTGTAAGAAAGAATTGCACGAGCCGTATCTGTTGGCTGCGCACCATTCTGTAACCATTTTACAGCACCATCTACATCTAATTCAATAGTTGCAGGGTTAGTGTTTGGATTGTAGATCCCTATTTTCTCTAGGTATTTACCATCTCTTTTTGCGCGGGCATCCGCA
>CAZWSP010000229.1:0-2796 GCA_964636585.1 uncultured Antarcticibacterium sp. | reverse complement strand
ACTTAAAAAATTAACTTCAGGCAAAGTTCATCTTTCTGTTGATGCTACTTCAGAAGAAATTTTGAAAGGAATATCAGGAGTAGAATTTCATAAAGTAAAAGGTCCGCATCCAGCAGGAAATGTTGGAATTCAAATCCATAAAATTGATCCTATTAATATGGGTGAAAAAGTTTGGACAGTTGGTGCAGAGGATGTTGCTATTATTGGTAATTTGTTTTTAACTGGACAATATCGTGCAGATAGAACCATTGCTTTAACAGGTAGTGAGGCTAAAGATCGTAACTATTACAAAATTAAAATAGGGGCAAACTCGGCAGATTTAGTTGGCCAAGTGTCAGACGATGTTAGAATTATTTCTGGAGATGTTTTAACAGGAACTAAGCTTTCTAATAATCAACATATAGGATTCTTTAACAATTCGATAACATTAATTCCAGAAGGAAATAATTATAGAATGTTTGGATGGTTACCATTCACATATAATAATATTCATTCCACTTCTAGAACTTCTCTTTCTTGGTTATTTCCAAACAAAAAGTACGCTCTTACTACCAATTTAAATGGTGAAGAACGTGCCCTTGTGGTTACCGGAGAAATGGAAGAAGTGTTGCCAATGGATATCTACCCAATGCAATTGCTTAAAGCATGTATTGCTGGTGATATTGAAAAAATGGAAAATCTTGGAATTTATGAAGTAGCTCCAGAAGATTTTGCATTGATAGATTATGTGAACACTTCAAAATTGGAAGCTCAGGATATTATTCGTCTTGGTTTGGATTTAATGATTACCGAAGTAGGTTAAAAAGTTGAATTATGGAATGGATTAGACAAAAACTAGATCAATTTAAAGTGCCTTTTAATAAAGGTAATAAGTTAGAAAAGTATGCTCCGGCAATTAATGCCTTAGATACTTTTTTATATACTCCAAATCATACTACCAAAATGGGAGCCCATGTTAGGGATGCAGTAGATTTAAAACGAACTATGATTACCGTAGTATTGGCTTTAGTTCCTGCACTTATTTTTGGAATGTGGAATGGAGGTTATCAATATTTACATCAATTACCAGAATATGCAAATGGAGTTCCATTCTTGGAAGCTTTTGCACATGGCGCATGGAAGATTCTTCCAATGATCGCTGTTTCTTATGGTGTTGGTTTAGGAATTGAATTTGCCTTTGCAATCTTTAGAGGGCATGAGGTAAATGAAGGGTATTTGGTAACGGGATTATTAATTCCAATGATTATGCCTATAGATATTCCTTTATGGATGGTTGCAATCTCTGTAGTATTTGCCGTGATAATCGGGAAAGAGGCTTTTGGAGGAACAGGAATGAACATCTTAAATCCAGCTTTAACAGCTAGAGCCTTTGCGTTTTTCGCATATCCAACATACATGTCTGGAAATAAGGTTTGGGTTAGTGAAGCTAGTAATATAGATGCAGTTTCTGGAGAAACTATTTTAGGAAAACTTGCAGCAGGAACAGATGTTCCATACAGCGCCATGGATATGTTCTCAGGAATAATACCAGGATCTGTTGCAGAAACTTCTACTATCTGTATCCTTGCGGGAGCACTTATATTGGTGCTAACAAAGGTAGGAAGTTGGAGAATTATTTTAAGTGCCTTTATAGGAGCGGCTGTTATGGCCTTGATCTTTAATGCACTTCCAAGTATGGGATTAGAAGGAAACGATCTTACTAATTTCCCTTGGTATCAACACTTAATTGTTGGTGGATTATCTTTTGGTATCGTATTTATGGCTACAGATCCTGTATCTGCAGCACAAACTATGAAAGGGAAATGGATCTACGGATTCTTAATCGGGCTTTTCGCGGTGATGATTCGTGTATTTAACCCTGCGTACCCAGAAGGAATAATGTTGGCTATATTATTGATGAATGTTTTTGCTCCGGTAATAGATCATTATGTAATACATGCAAACATTACAAGAAGAAGAAAAAGAGCGGTAAGCGCATCCGGACAAATTAAAACAGCAGTTTAATTATGGAAGAAAAACCAGTAAACAAAACGAACACCAACTCCTATACCTTCATCTTCGCGGTGATCATGGTTATAGTAGTTGCAAGTGTATTGGCTTTTACAGCGACATCGCTTCAGCCTTTACAAAATGAAAATGTGCGTCAGGAGAAAATGCAAAATATCTTGGCAACCGTTGGAGTTCAAACTGAAAGAAGTGAAGCAGAAGCTTTGTATAATAAATATGTAACCGAAACTATCGCCTTAAATGAAGATGGAAGTGTTGCTGAAGGAGCTGATGCTTTTGAAGTAGATCTTGCAAGAGAACTTAAAAAGCCGGTAAATGAGCAAATCTATCCTTTATACATTGCAGATATTGAGGGAGAGAAATACTACATTATTCCATTAAGAGGTAAAGGTCTTTGGGATGCAATTTGGGGATATGTTTCTTTAAAGGACGATGTGAACACTATCAAAGGTGCTGTTTTCGATCATAAAGGAGAAACTCCGGGATTAGGCGCAGAAATTACGCAAACGTGGTTTAGAGAACGTTTCGCAGATGAAAAGATTTTCGATGGAAGTGGAAATTTAATTGGAGTTTCTGTGGTTAAAGGAAACGTAGGACCTTCAAATAAAGACGATAATAAAGTAGATGCTATTTCTGGTGCTACTATTACAGGAAATGGAGTTTCAGATATGATTTCTGAAAGATTACAACATTACCTTCCATACTTTAAACAGCAAAAGGATATTAAAGTTGCAATGCAGTAATTATGGCTATAGATAACAAAATAGCTTCTGAAGAAAAAGAAGCAAA
>CAZWSP010000228.1:0-2826 GCA_964636585.1 uncultured Antarcticibacterium sp. | reverse complement strand
TGGATTTATGACGTATGGGGTGCCAATAACAGAAGGTGTAGAGCTTACTGCAATCGCATTCGACACTGTAATTCCTCACTTCTCGATAGTCTTGACCATAGCAGTTATCTTATTCGCATTTTCAACCATGATCTCTTGGTCTTACTACGGAATGCAAGGTTGGAAATACCTTTTTGGAAAAGGGAAAATTACAGATCTTGTTTACAAATCGTTGTTTTTGATCTTCGTAGTAATTGGAGCTTCAATTAGTTTAGGTGCCGTAATCGATTTCTCTGATGCAATGATCTTTGCAATGGTAGTTCCAAACATTATTGGGGTGCTATTCTTAACACCAGTAGTGAAAAAAGAATTGAATAGATATTTAAAAGCTATAAAAGTTAAAAAAGATGCTATAGATGATGGTGCAGATGATCTTCAAAAAGAAATGTAGAAAATCTGGTTAATATTGATCAACCCGGTGTTTCTGTAAAAGGAAACTCCGGGTTTTTTAATTTAAGACTTTTTCTATTGAATTTGAAAAGAGAAATTTTTCGTAATATTATGAAGTAGAGTTTTTAAGCTTGAAAATTCATAGTTATGAAAGAGTTGCGATCTCAACTATTATTTACAAAAAGTCAGCAGCGAGGGATCTTCTTATTAGTGCTGCTTATTATAATTTTTCAAGCTATTTATTTTTTTGTAGAATTTAATTCTGAAGAAATTATCTGTGAGAAGGAAGAAGAGATCATTCTTAATTTTCAGAAAAAAATAGATTCTTTAAAACTAGTAAAAGCAGAGGAAAGCAAAGAAAAAATCTATCCGTTCAACCCTAATTATATTTCAGATTTCAAGGGCTATTCGCTAGGCATGTCTGTTACAGAAATAGATAGACTACATGCGTTTAGAAGTTCTAATAAATGGATAAATTCTTCTAAGGATTTTCAATCTGTAACTAATGTTTCAGATAGTTTGCTTGCTGAAATGGCTCCGTATTTTAAATTTCCAGAATGGGTAGAAAAACAGCATAATTCAAAAGAAGTTGCCGGTAAAACTTCATATAGGACTGAAAGCATTATCAAACAAGATCTAAATCTAGCTTCAGAAGAAGATCTAATAAAAGTGAAAGGAATAGGGGAGGTGTTAGCTTCAAGAATTGTGAAATATCGAGCTAAGCTGGGAGGTTTTGTTTCAGAAATTCAGTTAAAAGATATATACGGTCTTAATGCAGAAGCTAAAAAAGAATTGCTTCAATCTTTTAGTGTTATAAGTAAGCCTGAAATAACTAAATACAATATTAATAAAGCAAGTGTTTTAGAATTAGCTTCGGTTCCATATATAGATTATGAGCTTGCGCGTGAAATTCTGAATTACAAATTGCTTCATGAGGAAATTGTAACTTTTGAAGAATTAGCAAAAATTAAGAGCTTTCCTTCAGAAAAATTAGATAGAATAGCGTTATATTTGACCTTAGAATAGAATTTCGAATTTTAGATGACTTTTTAGAAGTATTCTCTATAAAAAGTCTGTTAGTTCAATTTGATTTTAAGATCTAATTTGAAAGAAAAAGTTCGGGAATCCTCGGTCTTTAGAAATAGATCCACCCTAATAATATTAGATTTATACCTTATGAATAGCATGTATTTTACAGAAGAACACGAGCTTTTTAGAAAAAGTTTTCAGGAATTTTTACAGAAAGAAGTAGTTCCTCATATCGAAAAGTGGGAGAAAACAGGGACCATAGAACGTTTTATATGGGAGAAGTTTGGTGAGATGGGATATTTTGGATTAACCTATCCAGAACAATATGGTGGATTGGAATTAGATCTTTTCTATACTGTAATCTTTTTAGAAGAGCTTCAGAAAATTAATTCTGGAGGTTTTGCTGCAGCAATGTGGGCACATTCCTATTTGGCAATGACGCACTTAAATGTTGAAGGTAGCGATGAAATAAAAGAAAATTATCTAGCGCCAAGTATCGCAGGAGAAAAAATAGGCTGTTTATGTATCACAGAACCTTTTGGAGGGTCAGATGTTGCAGCAATGAGAACTACAGCAGTTAAAAAAGGCGATAAATATGTGATCAACGGTTCCAAGACCTTTATCACCAATGGAATTTATTCAGATTATTTAGTAGTTGCTGCCAAAACGAGTCCTGAAAAAGGAGGAAAAGGGATGAGCATCTTCTTAATGGATAGAGATACTCCAGGAATTTCTGCAACTAAATTAGATAAATTAGGTTGGAGAGCTTCAGATACTGCAGAGATCGCTTTTGATAATGTAGAGATCCCTGCTTCAAACCTAATGGGGAATGAAGATGAAGGATTCAACTATATCATGCAGCATTTCGCTTTCGAAAGATTGATCATGGGTGTGAATGCACACGCAAGAGCAGAGTTCGCTTTAGATTATGCAATTAACTACATGGGAGAACGCATGGCTTTTGGAAAGACCATCGATAAATTTCAGGCATTAAGACATCAAGTTGCAGATATGGCGAGTGAAGTGGAGATGTGTAAGGAATTTAATTATTCTATCGTTAAGCGTATGATAGATGGAGTATATGTTGTGAAAGAAGCGAGTATGTCTAAATTGCTTTCTACCAAAATGGCAGACGAGGTTATTTATAACTGTCTTCAGTTATTAGGTGGATATGGATATATGGAAGAATACCCTATGGCTAGATTGTTAAGAGACAGTAGATTAGGACCAATTGGTGGAGGAACTTCAGAGATCCTAAGAGAGATCATTGCGAAAATGGTAATCGATAAAAAGGAATATAAACCTGCGGCAAAGTAAATTGTAGAGGTTCAGAATTAAAATTAAAAATATTTAAATAAAGGTTGCAAG
>CAZWSP010000227.1:0-2830 GCA_964636585.1 uncultured Antarcticibacterium sp. | reverse complement strand
TAAATGGTTAATAATACTATGAATTTACAAGATAACAAATTGATTTCAAGTTAGTTTACCACTACTTTAACCTCCCCTACAAAGAACTTACAAAAGAAAATTTTATGAAAAAATACGTGTTAAATTAAATAGCCATTTTTAATGAATTTACCTCAATAGCGCTGTGAGAAGAATCATGAACCGCTTTCCCATCTTTTAAAACAATTAATTGCGGACTTTCATGAGGTACATTAAATTTTGAAGCAATTCTATTAGAAATTTCTCTGAATCTTAAAAGATCAAGAAAATATAGTTTTATGGTATCTGCTTCAAGATCATATTCCTTTTCAAATTGTCTCAATACCATTCTACTAATTCCACAAGATGTAGAGTGTTTTAAAATAGCAACCGGTTGCTTGAAAGATTCGGCTTCAAGTTGCTCTAACATATCTAATGAATCTAACTGTATCCATGGCACCAGCTGTTTTTCAACCTTATCACCTTTATCTTCACCACTAAACATTTTATCAAAAAATCCCATATCTGTATTTATTTAAGTTGCAAAAATAAGATTTCAAATAATTTATTACTTCCAAATCTTTACTAAAGTTTATTTAAGGAAATCTAAAATGCATTTCTAAATGCGTAACTTATAGTTTGTTAGCACAGACAAAATGTCTGTTAAAACCCAGTGATAGCAGTCATTTTGACGGTATTTTTTAGCTGGTACATGCTTTGTTATTTCCGTTATGTAAATAAAAACTTCACTTATGAATTTCAATAACTTCACTATAAAATCACAAGAGGCGATTCAACAAGCGCATCAACTTGCTCAGGAATTAGGCCATCAGCAAATAGAAAACGAGCATTTATTTAAAGCTATCACCACGGTAGATGAAAATGTTACTCCCTTTCTGCTGAAAAAATTAAATATAAACATTGGTCTTTTTACTCAGATATTAGACAAGACCTTAGAGAGTTTTCCGAAAGTTAGCGGAGGCGAAACCATGCTTTCCAGAACCGCATCTTCCACGCTAACTGAAGCTAGCAGTATTGCAAATAAAATGAAAGATGAATATGTTTCTATAGAACATCTTATTCTTGCTATTTATAAATCTTCAAGCAAGGTTGCCCAAATTATGAAAGATCAAGGCGCTACAGAGAAAAATTTAAAAGCTGCGATCGAAGAATTGCGAAAAGGAGACAGAGTAACTTCGCAAAGTGCTGAAGAAACTTATAATTCTTTAAATAAATACGCTAAGAATTTAAACAAGTTAGCTGAAGAAGGAAAGCTGGATCCAGTTATTGGGCGAGATGAAGAGATTAGACGCGTGCTTCAGATACTTTCTAGAAGAACAAAAAATAATCCGATGCTTGTTGGAGAACCAGGTGTTGGGAAAACTGCAATTGCCGAAGGTTTAGCGCATAGAATAATCGATGGCGATATTCCTGAAAATTAAAAGAACAAGCAGATCTTCTCTTTAGATATGGGAGCGCTTATCGCTGGAGCAAAATACAAAGGAGAATTTGAAGAACGTTTAAAAGCGGTTATTAAAGAGGTTACCGAAAGTGAAGGCGATATCGTTTTGTTTATAGACGAGATTCATACGCTAGTTGGGGCAGGTGGCGGACAAGGAGCTATGGATGCAGCAAATATTTTGAAACCTGCTTTGGCGCGCGGAGAACTTCGAGCAATTGGTGCTACCACTTTAGATGAATATCAGAAATATTTCGAAAAGGATAAAGCCTTAGAACGACGATTCCAAAAGGTAATTGTAGATGAGCCAGATACAGAAAGTGCTATCTCGATCTTACGTGGGATTAAAGAGAAATATGAAACGCACCATAAAGTCCGAATCAAAGATGAAGCGATAATTGCCGCTGTGGAACTATCTCAGCGTTATATCACCAACAGATTTCTTCCAGATAAGGCGATAGATCTTATGGATGAAGCAGCCGCAAAAATTAGAATGGAGATCAATTCGAAACCTGAAGAATTAGATGTTCTAGATAGAAAGGTTACTCAATTAGAGATCGAAATTGAAGCCATCAAAAGAGAAAATGATGAGTCTAAACTGAAATTTTTAACTGCAGATCTCGCTAACTTGAAGGAGGAGCGTAATGAACTTAATGCACGCTGGAAAAACGAAAAAGAAGTTGTAGATAATATCCAATCGGCAAAATCTGATATCGAGCAATTTAAATTAGAAGCAGAAAGAGCAGAACGTGATGGCGATTACGGAAAAGTTGCAGAAATTAGATATGGTAAAATAAAAGAAGCTCAGGAAAAATTAGAGCAGCTTCAGCTGCAAATGGAAGTAAATCACGATAGTAAATCTCTGATCAAGGAAGAAGTTACTTATGAGGATATTGCTGAAGTAGTTGCAAAATGGACTGGAGTTCCGGTTACCAAAATGCTGCAAAGCGAACGCGAAAAATTGTTAAATCTAGAAGATGAATTACATAAACGTGTGGTGGGCCAAGAAGAAGCAATTCAAGCGGTGAGTGATGCAGTGAGGAGAAGCAGAGCCGGATTACAAGATCAGAAAAAACCAATTGGAACTTTCTTATTCCTTGGAACTACCGGAGTTGGGAAAACAGAATTAGCAAAAGCCTTGGCAGAATATCTTTTTGATGATGAATCTGCAATGACAAGAATTGATATGAGTGAATATCAAGAGCGCCATTCTGTAAGCAGATTGGTTGGAGCACCTCCAGGATACGTTGGATATGATGAAGGTGGGCAACTTACCGAAGCGGTGAGAAGAAAACCTTATTCAGTTATTCTTTTAGATGAAATTGAAAAAGCGCATCCAGACACATTCAACATTTTGCTTCAGGTTTTAGATGA
>CAZWSP010000226.1:0-2848 GCA_964636585.1 uncultured Antarcticibacterium sp. | reverse complement strand
AAGTTATTAACAATTTATGTGAAAAACTCTGCTTTTAAATATGAAATAAAGCTTAGATTTTTATTGTTTCTGCAAAACTAGTCTGCGCTATGTGAGTAGAACTTGCTCTTCCACTTGGATCTTTATCATCTTGCCATTTTGGGATCCATTTTTTTACAGATTTTGCTGCAGATTCCTGTGGGAAATAGTCGTTAAAGATCTCTCTATAAAAATATGCCTCTTTTGTAGTTGGTGTGTTAACGGGATATTTAGATGCCGCTAATTCCATTTCTACATCACTTACTTGTGATTTTGTATAAGCGATCAAGCTATCTATCCAACTGTATCCAACCCCGTCACTAAACTGCTCCTTTTGTCTCCAAAGAACTTCTTGAGGTAAGAATGGATCTTCGACAGTATCGAAAGCTTTACGAAGAATATATTTTTCGATGCCGCCATGAGATTTTGGCATTTTATGTTCTGGAGCAATTTCCATAGCCGTTTGTAAAAACGATTTGTCCAAGAATGGAACTCTAGCTTCTAAACCATGTGCCATGGTAGATTTATCTGCACGTAAACAATCTGCTGTAGATAATCTTTTAACTCTTCGGATGGTCTCAGATTGAAATTCTTGTGGGGATGGTGCATTTTTAAAATACAGATATCCACCGAATATTTCATCTGCACCTTCCCCAGACAATACTACTTTAATTCCTTTTTCAGTAATGGCTTTTGAAAGAAAATACATTGGCGTGCTTGCTCTAATTGAAGTTACATCGTAAGTCTCCAAATGCCAAATCAGTTTTTTAATGATGCCAATTCCTTCTTCTACCGTAAAATGAATTTCATGATGCTCAGTTCCAAGAAAATCGGCAACCTTTTTTGCTGCTACTAAATCTGGTGCTTCACCTGTTAAACCTATAGAAAATGAATGTAATTTTTTACCTTTCTCTTTCAATAATCTCGAAGCTATAGATGATGTTAAGGACGAATCCAATCCTCCGCTTAATAATACGCCCAAAGGAACATCAGACATCAACCGCTTTTTGGTAGCAGCAATCAGAGATTCTCTCAATCTTTTAAGATCAGATTCTTCTGTACAGTCTTCCATTTTATACCAGTCTGGCTTGTAATATTGTACAAATCCAGTTGTTGGTGTATAATAATATCCTGGAGGAAATGCTTGAAATTCCTCACATTGATCTGCTAATACTTTCATTTCACTTGCAAACCAAAGTGCACCTTCTGCATCTTTTCCATAATAAAGCGGCTTCACTCCTATTGGGTCTCTCGCCGCAATAAAATCTGTCTTATCTACTACCACAAAAGCAAAATCGCCATCTAGTTTATTTAAAAATCCATATCCGTATTTTTCATATAAATGAACTATAACTTCAGAATCTCCGGTGGTACGAAATTCATGACCTTTCAATTCATTTTCTTTTAAAGCTTGGTAATTATATATTTCACCATTATGGATCATCCACGCTGTAGAAGTTCCTTGTATTGGTTGTTTTCCTGTAGAAACATCCATAATAGCCAATCTTTCATGACATAAAATCGCCCCAGACTCTGTAACATGTACATCACTCTCATCAGGACCACGATGACTCATTCTTTTTGAAAGTTGAGAAACTAGTTCTATATCTTCTTTCTTTCCAATTACTGCTAAAATACCACACATAAAATTCAGTTTTAATTCTAAACAAATTTGGGCTATATGTTTACCATATGAAACTATAAATCACAAATTACTTACATATTAAAACTATAAAATACAATTTAGTATTAAATTGAACTTAGATGATAAATAATTCATGCTATTTTATAACATTTGAAAACTGCGGCTAGAGAAAAAATATAAGAGTTCATTAACACGGCAAACTGTACTGTTATAGTACCTTTATGCTATTAAAAATTATAGACTTATGAAAAAAATATTCTTATTAGCAGTAATTGCAATCTTCACCTTACAAAGTAATCCTGTAAATGCACAAGAAAAATCTAAAGCAGCACCAGAATTTGCGAAAGTAGATATGAGTCCTATGGATTTGGCTTTAGCAAAAGATCAGGATGAGGCTGTTGTTGCTCGAGTAATTTATAGTAGACCTATGAAAAGAGATCGTGAGATCTTCGGAAAGCTAGTGCCTTACAACGAAGTTTGGAGAACTGGGGCAAATGAAGCTACAGAATTAACATTGTATCAAGATATGAAAGTTGCAGATGTAACAGTAGAAGCGGGAACGTATACTGTATATTCAATTCCTGGAGAAACAGAATGGACCGTTATTTTAAATAATAAAACCAACACTTGGGGTGCTTACGAATATTCTGATATCGAGGATAAAGTAAGAATCAAAGTACCAGTTAGAAATTCTCCTACAACAATAGAGTCTTTTTCTATGGCTTTTGCTCCGCAAGCAGATGGAACCGATCTTTTAATTGGATGGGATAACAAATATGTAGAAGTTCCTTTTAAAGTGGTTTCTAAATAAGAACAAACTTTCTACAAAGTAACAGCGGACTAATTTTTCTTTTTAAGATTAATTAGTCCGCTTTTTTTATGGGATATTTAAATACTTATGCGTTTGCAAAGAAACCTTCCATTTCGGGTTTTTCATTACATAATCCACGATCATAGGAATTGCAGCATCTCTCTTGCTCCATTCCGGTTGCAGATAAAGAATACAGTTATCATTAACCTTTGCCGCTTGTTCCTCAGCAAACTTAAGATCATGCTGATTGTATACGATCACTTTTAATTCGTTTGCTACTTCGTAAATTTCTTCGGTAGGTAATTTTATTTTCTTCGGAGATAGACAGATCCAATCCCATTGGCCACTTAATTTATAAGCTCCAGAAGTTTCTA
>CAZWSP010000225.1:0-2855 GCA_964636585.1 uncultured Antarcticibacterium sp. | reverse complement strand
AAGAGTGTTAACTCATTTTGGAAGTAGAAAACGTGTGTCTATTTTAGAACCTAGTGTTGGTGACGGAGCATTTATTAATTCATTAAAGCCCTATAAGGATTTATCTATAAAATTAGATGCGATTGACATAAATGGAAAAGAGTTAAGAAAGGCAGCTATTATTTGGAAGAAAAGAAATTCAAGTTTTAAAGAGATTGATTTTCTTAAATTCAGCTCTGTGAGAGAATACTCAGCGGTAATAGGAAACCCGCCTTATGTGAAGAAAAACTTTCTGTCCGAAGAGCAGATTGAAATGTCAACAGAAATACATAAACAAGAAAAACTATCTGACGCAACTTCTAAGAATATTTGGGTTACATTTTTAGTCAAGTCCATAGGACTGTTGCAGAAAAACGGTGTTTTAGCCTTTGTACTGCCCTCGGAGCTCTTGCAAGTCCAATTTGCAGAAGAGATTAGGGAATATCTGAAAAAAGAATTTGAGCGGATTGAAGTATTTACGTTCAATGACTTAATGTTCGAGTGCAAAGGTCAGGACACGATTGTACTTTTTGCTTATAAAAAACATATGATCAAAGGGGAATTTTTTGCGAACATTGAAAATCAAAAAACTCTGGAAGATGAAACGTTTACGCTTAGAAAAAATGATATTTTAATTGAATCAAAAGTAAAGTGGACACATCATTTTCTATCATCCGATGAACTAACATTTCTTGAAAACATTAAAAATAGTCTCAAATTAGTTAGTCACTATGCTGATTCAAAGCCGGGAATCGTTACAGCTGCTAATAAGTTTTTTATTATCGATAAGGAAACCGAGGCAAAGTATAATCTAAAAGATTATACTTTGCCAATAATACAGAAAGGATTTTTTGTTAATGGTAGTGTAGTATTTGATAAAAAGGATTTCTTGGACTTAGAGAAATCTAATCGGCCTACGAGATTACTACAGATGAATAATGATGATGAAATTACAGAAAGTCTGCGTCAATATTTAGAAATTGGTCAAGATCAAGATATTCCAGAACGCTACAAATGCAGAAAGAGAAATAATTGGTATGTAATCCCAAATATTTCAACAAAACCCAAAGGTTTGTTCTTCAAAAGAAGTCATCTTTATCCAAAGATATTAAAGAATACTTCTGGAGCGTTCGTTACAGATTCGGCCTATAAAATTGAAATGAAAGAAGGGTATAATTTAGATAGTTTCATTTATTCCTTCTACAACTCACTAACCTTATTGTTCTCAGAAACCAATGGTAGATATTATGGCGGTGGTGTGTTAGAACTAACACCAAGTGAATTTAAAGGACTGCCCTTACCATATTTACAGATTGATAAGAATGAGTTTAATAGGTATGTTACAAAATTTGAAAATAAGCAGAAGATTGAAGATATTTTGGATTTGAATGATTTCAAAATCTTAAATTCGTCTTTGGGATTAGAATTAGATTCGATTAATAAGATAAAACTCATAAGGCAGAAATTACTTGATAAGCGCTTACGAAGTTAGCTTCACTTCCTTTTATCCCCAGCCTGCTTATCAAAAGCAATTAAATTAAATAGTTCCCTCATTCTACTACGCACACGATTTCCATAACGTTCTTCGAGTTCTTCGGCGTTTAGATTTGTAGTGGCGTGGGTTTTTATTTTGTGTTTTGTTTGAAGATAAAGCTCATATCGTGACAAAATTACTTCGCCCATAACATTTAAATCTTTGCCATAAAATCTTCCCGGAGGCTCAATACCTAAATCATCGAAACAGAAGAATTTAGTATTCCCATATTCCTCGATGGTTTTATAACCGAGGTGATTAAAGCTAAAAGTAACATTCCTGCATGGTATCATCTCATACGGTCTTTGCATCGGAACGATATGGCGAAGTAATTTCATTAAACTGGTTTTACCACATCCCACGGGACCGGAAAGTAGCAGCCCTTTATCAGTATCAATTCCAAATTTTTTGCAATTCTCCTTATCCTTGATGAAATAGGAGCAAAGTTGAAGTAAGATAGCTTTATCCTCCTTGTAGATTTTAAATTTTTTTCCAAAGAGAAGTTTACCCTTTGCATTGAGATAAACAAGGATTTTTGGAAAATCGTAGAGAACGGTTTTACCATCAAAATTTCCAATTGAATATTCCACGCCACCTTCGATAATTTTAGAGGGGTTGACCATAATCCTTATTTTTAGTGGTTCGCAAGTTGTCCTTGATTTGGGACGCTTGTTTTTTGTTTGAATTATTTTCTTTGACATATAGCTCTGATCTATCCATCCAATTGGTGGCTAAGGCACGCCAATCTCGAATTTCATTTCCATCGCTCGTTTGCCAATTCCGAGTTTCATAATGCTCGAAGAATTTTTTTCCATCATCAGAATTAAAACTTCTTTCATTAAAAAAATTAATAACGGCCTGCCAGCCCTTTGGTTGTTTTATATTGTTTACTTGTTTGGTATTGTTTATATTAGATACTAGTGCTTGTCCACTGGTGGGACGTTTCGGGTACAGAGCTTGTCCATTTCTGGGATGGTGCTGGTTCACAACTGGTTCATTTCTGGGACGGTACTGTTCCGCAAGCTGTTCTAATATGGGATCGTAGTATCCCGTAACCGGTTCATCACTTGTCCCAATAATGGCCATCTTGATTTTACTTCCTTTGTATGGATTGTTCGATGGAGAATAGAAAAGGTAGTCCCAGGAATCTAGATCGGTTATGCATCTGTGGTATGTAGATTTTGAGCCTATTTTGGACGCCATCATCAAATCCCTGCGATTCACGTAAAATTCATTCGCAAAACGGCTACTGTTCCATTCCTGGAACAGCATCATATACAAACTGATATGGGTCGGATTTAGG
>CAZWSP010000224.1:0-3021 GCA_964636585.1 uncultured Antarcticibacterium sp. | reverse complement strand
TTTAGCATTCTTAGCTTTTTGGTTTTTAACTATTAATCATTCTGCCATGAGAATAGCATTACCTGGTTTTGTTTACGGTCTTGCATTATTATATATAGTTGATGAAAAAAAACCTCCTGTACATAGGAAACGACTTAGCCATTAATAGCTTTACTGCTACCTATATTTCTTTTTTTAGCAAAGTCTTGAAAAAGGAAGGATATCAGGTACGTACTGCTTCTAATAAGAATAACAAGGCCTTACGTCTAGTAGAAATGTTGGGGATGATCGTGAAATATCATAAATCTACAGATATTGTGCTTATTGACACTTACGGGGCTTTAAACTTCTATTATGCATACCTAGTTGCAAAGGCCTGTCAGTTCTACAAATTAGATTACATTCCTATTCTTCATGGTGGAAATTTACCAACACGCTTGGAAGAAACAAAAAATTACAGCGATAGTCTTTTTGGAAATGCAAAGATGAATGTTGCTCCATCCCAATTTTTATACAGAATATTTAAAGATGCTGGATTTAACAATTTACAGATCATTCCTAATGCTATAGAATTAGATAAATTCCCTTTTAAGGAACGCTCTAATTTTGCGCCTAAAATGTTGTGGGTAAGAAGATTCCAAGGGAGATACAACCCTATGATGGCAATAAAGGTTTTGGAGGCATTGAAAAAAGATTATCCAGAAGTGGAATTATGTATGGTTGGTCCGGAGAAGGATGGTTCGCTTCAGAAATGTAGGGCCTATGCAGAAAAGAATGACCTTAAAGTAATCTTTACAGGTAAATTAAAGAAAAAGGAATGGGCAAAGGTTTCAGCAGATTATGATATTTTTTTAAATTCAACTAATATAGACAACACCCCAATCAGCGTTATTGAAGCTATGGCGTTAGGATTGGTAATTGTTTCTACAGATGTTGGGGGAATGAAAGATCTTATAGACGATAAAATAAACGGAATATTGGTCCCATGGAAAGATGAAAAATCTATGGTAAATGCAGTGAAATTTGCATTGGAAGATCAGGAGAATTCTGCTAGAATGACCCTAAATGCACGTGCAAAAGTCTCTAATTTCGACTGGAATATTATTAAAGAAGATTGGAATGAATTGCTTAGCTAATGAAAAAATCTATTCTTTATATAGGTAATAAACTTTCAGATCCTAAAGCAAATCCAACTTCACATAAGGCCTTGGTTAAAGGTTTAACTTTGGAAGGTTTTCATGTTTATTCAGCATCAAGTTTAAAAAATAAATATTTGAGGTTGGCCGATATGGTTTTTACTTTTCTCAAGAACTCCACTAATTTTGAAATAGTTCTAATCGACGTTTACAGCACTCAAAATTTTTGGTATGCCATAACAATTGCGAGGCTTTCCAGACTTTTTAATAAGAAGTACATTCCAATCCTACACGGTGGCGATCTAAAAAAGCGTTTTGAAAACTCTACGTATGCAACAGAGAAGTTGCTTAAAAACGCATTTCATATTGTTTCTCCTTCATTATATTTTAAAAATGAAGTGATTCGTCTGGGATATCAAAAGGTAGATCATATTCCAAATCCAATTTTCATTACTAATTACAAATTTAAAAACCGCAGTGTTTTCCAACCTAAATTGTTATGGGTTCGTGCATTTAGTGAGATCTACAATCCCTTAATGGCGATCAAAGCTTTTGAAATTATTATTGAAAAACACCCAAATGCACAATTATGTATGGTGGGCCCAGATAAGGATTCTAGCATGCAGATTTGTAAAAAATACGCAGAAGAAGCGAAACTTCCTGTGAATTTTACTGGTAAGTTGAAAAAACGGGAATGGACGAAGATAGCTTCAGATTTCGATATCTTTATAAACACTTCTAATATCGATAATAGTCCGTTGAGTGTAATTGAAGCTATGGCCTTAGGTTTACCTATAATAACCACCAACGTTGGTGGGATGCCGTTTTTAATAGATCATGAACAAAATGGTATTTTGATCGAAAAAGAAAATCCGAAAGAACTTTCAAGATGGATAGAGTGGCTGTTGGATCATCCCGAACAGACTTCAGATATGGCAGGAAGAGCGAGAGAAAAAGTTATAAATTTGGACTGGTACAAGATTAAAAAGGATTGGATCGAATTACTTGTCTGAAAATTTTTATATTTAAACAGTATTCAAACCAAATCGAACCTAACCTCCCTATAAAAAATGGCTCAGAAATCTTTAGTCCATTTCGACATTTCAGAACGTAAAGTTTTGCTGCGTGTCATGGATATTTTCTTTGTCTTGCTTACCTTAACTATTGTTAGCATAATATTTAAATTCGATTATTTTAGAATTTCTCCAGATTATTGGGGATGGACGGTGGTTTTAGTTTCTTACCTGATTATATTTTCCAGCATTTTTGAACTTTACGATCTACAAAAAGCCAGTAAATTTGAAACAGTTCTTAAAAATGTGATCCTCACTGTATCTGCAACGGTTTTGTTCTTCATGTTAACACCGTATTACACGCCAAGTTTACCAGAAAATAGATTACAAATAATATTCTTTTTCTTATCCATGGTTGGAGCATTGCTTCTTTGGCGGTATGCTTATATTACTCTTATATCATCCCCTAGGTTTTACAAAAAGGCCTTGTTAATTGGGGATGTCGCAGAATTAAATTTAATGCTGAAAGCGCTTCAGAAATCTGATCCTAATTATGTGATAACTGGATTTATTAATACAGGTAAGAAATCTGATGAATTTGTGGTGATGGAATTGCAACAATTTGAACCAGCTCACTTAAGATCGATCATCGAAGATTTTACCATTAATGAAATTGTAGTTGCCAGCTCCAGTGTTAGATCTAAAGAAATGACAGCTTCATTATTAAAAGATCTAAATAATTTGCTCATTCAAGGTTTCCCAATTAAAGATTATACACAGGTTTACGAAAATCTAACCTATAGAGTTCCGGTGCAACATATAGGGAAAGATTTCTATAAGTTCTTCTTGTTTAGCAGAAGCAATCATAATAAATTTTATCTTTTGCAAGATAA
>CAZWSP010000223.1:0-3063 GCA_964636585.1 uncultured Antarcticibacterium sp. | reverse complement strand
GTTATTTTAGAAGAAGCATGGCCTTTTGGAAATGTTGCTACAGAGATCACCTATCAAGTACAGGAAAAAGCATTCGATTATTTAGATGCTCCAATTATTAAAATAAACACGGCAGATACGCCAGCGCCTTACTCTCCGGAATTGTTGAAAAACTGGTTACCGAATAGTGAAGATGTTGTTAAAGCTGTTAAAAAGGTGCTTTACAAGTAATCTTATAAACATATCTTTGAAGCTTCATCTTAACCGATGAAGCTTTTTTTTTGCCCACCTATGAAAAATACATTCTTTTATATAGTTTTTGTATTTACCTTTTTTAGCAGCTGGTCTCAAACCAGAATAAGTGGAACTGTGGTAGATGAAAAAAATTCTCCACTTCCGTTTGTAAACGTTATTTTTTTAAATTCTTCTGAAGGAACTACAACAACAGAAAAGGGAAATTTCAGTTTAATTTCTGAAGCTAATTATAAGTCGGTAGAATTTTCTTTTGTTGGGTATGAAACCTTGATCCTTCCAATTTCTTCTTCTACTGCATTAAATTTAAAAATAGTTCTTAAAGCACAAACAGAAGCTTTAGCTGAAGTAACCATCTATCAAGGAAAAACTTCAAAAAAGAACAATCCAGCCATAGATATTTTAAGGAAGATCTGGGAAAATAAACGCGATAATGGGATCAAGAAATTCGATCAGTATTCCTTCAGAAAATATGAAAAATTAGAATTCGATCTTAATACTATAGATAGTGCATTGATAAAAAGCCCAATCTTTAATGGAATGGAATTCATTTTTGAAGACTTAGACACCAATAGGATCACCGGGAAAACTTATTTACCTGTGTTTTTAAATGAAGCGGTTTCTATGGTTTATGGAGATAAGAAGTCTGGCAAAGTAAAGGAGGAATTGTTGGGGAATAAGAATTCCGGCTTCAATAATAATCAGCTTTTGATCTCTTCTATTAAAGACATTTATTCTGAAATAGATATCTACGAGAATTATCTGAAGTTTTTCGATAAGAGTTTTATAAGTCCGCTTTCCACAACAGGGATCAACAATTACAATTATGTGTTGGCAGATAGTTCCTTTATTGGAGATAAGTGGTGTTATAATGTTAAATATTATCCGCGAAGAAAAGGAGAGCTCACCTTTAAAGGAGACTTTTGGGTGAACGACACTACTTGGGCAATTAAAAAGATCAATTTAGAAATGGCAGAAGATGCTAATGTGAATTGGGTGAAAGGGGTTTATGTAGAACAAGAATTTGACGTATTAAACGATTCTATTTTCCTGATGACCAAAGATTTCTTTCAGGTAGATTTTTCGCTTCGGGATAAGAAAGATGCGCGTGGGATCTATGGAAAGAGAACGGTGCTTTATGATAATTACAAGTTTGATGTAGAAAAACCATTAGCTTTTTACGATACTCGCATTTTAGATTTTAAGGAAGAAGTTTACAATAGAGATGATGAGTTTTGGGTGAACAACAGATTGGAATCTTTAAATGGAGATGAACGTGGCGTTTACAAGCTTTTAGATACTTTGCAAGAGGTTCCGGCATTTAAAAGGTTGCATAAGCTCACCACCACTTTATCTACCGGTTATATCGAAATGAATGGCTTTGATTATGGGCCAATTTATGCCACTCTCGGGTTTAACGATGTGGAAGGTTGGCGAGTTCGAGGAGGAGGAAGAACTTATTTCGACCAGAATGATCCATGGAGAATTGAAGGTTATGGCGCTTATGGCTTCCGGGATCAACAATTTAAATATGGAATTGCAGGAACGGTGTTGCTGGATAAAAGAAGCAGATTGATAATTTCTGCAGGAAATAGAAGAGATATAGAACAGTTAGGTGCAAGCCTTACCAATACAACAGATGTATTGGGAAGAAGTTTAGCTTCATCTTCCCTCATAAATGTGGGTGACAACGATAAGTTGAGCTCTATTAACCTGTCTTTAGTTAGTTTAGAAATAGAACCTCTTCAGAACTTTACATTTAGATTGGCCGGTTCCTATAGAATTTTGCAACCTGCTTCTCCAACTTTTAGCTTAGATTACTATAAAGACGAAGCTCGTACAATAATAGATTCAGAAATAAATCAAACCGAGATCTCTACAATTTTCTCTTATACACCGGGAAAGGAAACCACTGGTTTTGGTGTGAGTAGAAATGTGATTAATGGGGGAGATTTCCCAACATTTTTTCTGAATTATAGTTTAGGAGTGAAAGATATTTTTGAAAGTGATTTTAATTATAAAAAGCTCCAGTTCTATTATAATCAGCCAATTATGGTTGGAGGTTTTGGAAGAACTACGATTAATGTTGAAGCAGGTAAAACCTTTGGCGAAGTGCCTTTAGGTTTGCTAAGTGTAGTTCCTGGAAACCAGACATATTTCGCACTATACAATTCGTTTCCATTATTAAATTTTTATGAATTCGTAACAGATACCTATGTTGCTGCTCATTTCGAACATAATTTTAATGGGCGCTTATTTTCCAGAATTCCTGGACTTAGAGATCTTAATTTGAGAGAGATCGTTGGGATTCGTGGTGTTTATGGAGAGATTTCAGAAAAGAATAAAAATATAGATGCTTCAGGATTAGCCCTTATTGCACCAGATTCAGAACCTTATTGGGAATACAGTGTTGGAGTTGGAAACATTTTTAAGTTCCTGAGATTGGATGCACATTTTAGAGGAAATTACTTTAATAATGAAGATGCGCGATCGTTTGGGGTAACCGCTTCCTTCGGTTTTAATTTTTAATACGCTCGGTAAGAGGATAAATTACTATATTTGCCGCCTGAAAAATTTGAATAAAAAAGAAAGACAATGTCAGAGACTTTTGATGTATTGATAGAGATCCCAAAAGGGAGTAGAAACAAATACGAATATGATTTTGAATTAAAGAAAGTTCGGTATGACCGAATGATCTTTTCTTCTATGATGTATCCTGCAGATTACGGATTCATTCCTAACACCTTGGCCTTAGATAGCGATCCGCTAGATGTATTGGTATTGGTAGCAGAGCCTACGTTTCCAGGAATTGTAATGGAAGTGAAGCCAATT
>CAZWSP010000222.1:0-3068 GCA_964636585.1 uncultured Antarcticibacterium sp. | reverse complement strand
GAAAAGGTTTAGCAAATTCTAGTCATGTATATCAGAGTTTAGGCAGCGAAATGGCGATTTCAATGTTTCTTACAAATTTACTGAAGCAAAACAGTGTGTGTTTTGATACTGAAACCACAAGTTTGAATCCTTTAGAAGCTAAATTAGTGGGAATTGCATTTTCATGGGAAGCCGGAAAAGGCTTTTATCTTCCATTTCCTAATGATGATGCCGAATCTCAGGATTTAATTGAAAAACTTCGACCATTTTTTGAAGCTGAAGAAATTGAAAAAATTGGACAGAACTTAAAATATGATATTAAAGTTCTGGCAAAATATAATATTGAAGTTAAAGGGAATTTGTTCGATACCATGATCGCTCATTATTTGATAAATCCAGATATGAGACATAATATGGATGTCTTAGCAGAAACCTATTTAAACTATACTCCACAATCCATTACCGAACTTATTGGTAAAAAAGGGAAAAATCAGGGGAACATGAGAGATGTTTCTTTGGAGAAGCAAACGGAATATGCGGTGGAAGATGCAGATATTACGCTTCAGTTGAAGCAGCATTTTCAGCCAGAATTAAAAGAGGCAGAAACCGAAAAACTTTTTAATGAAATTGAAATTCCGCTGGTTCGTGTTCTTGCAGATATGGAATTAGAAGGTATTAATTTGGATGAAGATTTTCTGAAATCGCTTTCTTCAGAATTAGAGAAAGATATCGCGAGCCTTGAGAAGAAGATCTACCAAGAAGCAGGAGAAGAATTCAATATAGCTTCGCCAAAACAACTTGGAATTATCCTTTTCGAAAAACTAGAATTGGTTAAAAAACCTAAGAAAACAAAAACCGGGCAATATTCTACGAGTGAAGATGTGCTTTCTTACTTAGCTTCAGAACATGAGATCGTGAAAAGCGTTTTAGAATATAGAGGTCTAGTAAAACTTAAGAACACCTATGTAGATGCTTTACCTAATCAAGTTGAAAAAACCACAGGAAGAGTACATACCGATTATATGCAAACTGTGGCTGCTACAGGAAGATTAAGTTCTAACAATCCTAACCTTCAGAATATACCAATTAGAACAGAGCGAGGAAGACAGGTTAGAAAAGCGTTTATTCCGCGAGATAAAAATTACACTTTACTTGCTGCCGATTATTCACAAATTGAATTAAGAATTATTGCTGCGCTAAGCAAGGAAGAAAATATGATCCAAGCCTTTAAGCATGGCGAAGATATTCATGCATCTACCGCAGCTAAAGTGTTTAATGTGCCTTTAGAAGAAGTGACTAGAGAGCAACGAAGTAATGCAAAGACGGTAAACTTCGGGATTATCTACGGAGTTTCTGCTTTTGGACTCAGCAACCAGACAGATCTTTCAAGAGGAGATGCCAAGGATTTGATAGACACTTATTATGCAACCTATCCTCAACTCCGAAATTATATAAGTGAGCAGATAGATTTTGCGCGAGATCACGGATATGTGCAAACTGTCCTGGGAAGACGCAGGTATTTAAAAGATATAAATTCACAAAACGCGGTAGTTCGCGGGGCCGCAGAACGAAACGCGGTAAATGCACCAATTCAAGGAAGCGCTGCAGATATTATTAAGATCGCTATGATCAACATTCACAAAAAACTTAAAGAAGGCAATTATAAAACTAAAATGCTGCTTCAGGTACATGATGAATTAGTTTTCGATGTTTTTAATGATGAATTACCCGTAATGCGCGAGATGATCAAATCTGAAATGGAAAATGCATTTAAGATGGAAGTGCCATTAGATGTAGATCTAGGAGAAGGACAGGATTGGCTTCAGGCACACTAACACAGTTAGCAGTTAGCAGTTAGCAAAGGCTAAAAATATTGAATCTTAGCAAATAGTATTATACTTTTTTATTAAAACTAAAAAAACCGCCTTACGGATGTAAGACGGTTTTTAAATAAAGCGAAGTACTGCTCTATATCCGGGAATATTCTAATCCTAAAATTCTAATTTTTGAAGCTGAAGTGTCTCCTGGATCACTTACATATACATTAGATTCTGCTTTCGAAACATCAAAAGCAAAAGTGGTGGTATTATAATTAAGTGTTTTTCTATCTGTATAGATGGTTCCATCTATGCTTATTTTAAGTATAAGCTCTACCCCTTCAACATTCCAAGTTCCAAAATCCACTCGGTTCTTTTCACATACAAATTCGGCATTAGTTGTTCCTCCAGTAAAACTTAAACGTGCGTTGGTGGTAGAAAAGGTAAAATCTGGGTTAAAAATAACCTTCATTTCATTAAAACATGAAGATTCATTTAAAAGGTTCATATCTCCAGTACCATCTTTATTAAGATCTACTAACGTATCGGCATTCATTGCAGAAAGCTTCCATTCTCCAACTAATAATTCAGGAGCAATCATCATCATATTACTACTTTTTAAAGTAGAATCTTGCAAGGAATCTTCTTTACTACAAGAAAATAAGGTAGTGACAAGAAGTAAAAGTAGGGTGTATTTGTAGTTTTTCATTTATAGGATATTGATTTTGGGCTTATTACAGGACAAACTTAAGTCATTAAAACTGAATTTTGTGACAATATTAACATCAATATTACTCTTAATCGTAAAATAACGCATTTTAACAGTCTGACTCACAGGTATAAAGTAGGAATTAGACGAAAATTCTTACAGAATTGATTTCATTATAAAATTTAGAAGTAAACTTATCTTTGTTCTTCTTCTATCTAGAAATAAAAGGGCTTGAGAACCAATGAATTCTGTTCTAATAAATTAATGAAAGTCCTATTTGCATTCTGAATTTATAATTGTACATTTGCACCCCTGTTTTCCCGATAGATTTATCTAGGGGCAGGGAATGGAATGTTTAATAACAAGTAAAATTAATTAGTGTGGACACATTAAGCTACAAAACAGTATCGGCCAACAAGGCTACCGTGACCAAAGATTGGGTACACGTGGATGCTGATGGTCAGACTTTAGGTCGTCTTTCTACTCAGGTTGCAAAATTACTAAGAGGGAAATTCAAGCCTAACTTCACCCCACACGTTGATTGCGGTGATAACGTAATTGTT
>CAZWSP010000221.1:0-3233 GCA_964636585.1 uncultured Antarcticibacterium sp. | reverse complement strand
GATATCGTTTACGGAATAGATACCTATCCAGATGTAGATTCAAATTCTAAAATAGGAAAACTGCTGAAGCTGCCATTCGGAAAGTATAGGAATACTGAAGACGCGAAATTCTAGAAGATTTTAAGGTGCGAAGGAAAGATAAAACTAGTAAGCAAGTTTCATCTTAGTCTTGAAAATTTTAGCTGCGGAAGTATATCCACCATCAGTTCCATCTACAAAGTGAATATGATTGTCTTTTCTGTCTTCAACATAACAAGACATTACTGAAGCATGGGTGATGTGAATTCCGTAATTTATCTTTTTAGCAGCTTCCATCTCATCTAAATAAGCAACAAGTTGGTCTATTTGCTCTCGATCTCCAGAGATCACGGTATTAATCGAGCCATCGATCATCAAAGTATCAGATAACTGACTCACTTTTAAAAGATAACTTTTGCCTTCTTTAAAATATTTAAAATAATATTTCCCAAAACCTGTAACCAGCCAATTTTTAATAAGATAGATCATATTGTACTTCCCAATTCGGGCGTACATTTCTTTTCGTATCTTATCTAGCGTGGTATCTAGCTTCAACTTTAAGGTTGTGATAGGTTGTCTTTCATGCAGATCTCCAAAGATGAGATCTATTTTTGTAATGATCTCCTGATAGATCACCCGTTGAGATTTTTCGTCTTTGCAGTTTATTAATAAACAAACTACTTTTTGTTCAGATTTAGGAGGTTCTATTTCATCCCATCTGCATTCCATTCCCGTAAGATCTAGTTTTTTGCGAGTAATTATTTCCTTAGCATCTTCTTCATAGGTATTCTTAATAACCTTTTCTGCATGTTTAAGCGCCGTTCCTAAAGCTACCGGAGTAATAAGATATTCATTTAGCCTAATTTTTGCGATATTTAAGGAATGTCCTTGTTTATACATTTCTTTCACTGCAATGGAACCAACCCGAAGATCTAATTTTAAATTCTTTTTCACTCGTATTCTTTGCGTATTCAACACATATAATACATCCTTTAGAATTCCTGGAGGAACAATAAAAGTTGCTCCATCTCCACCAAAGAAATAAGGGATCTTGATCTTACTTTTATACTTTTTTAGCTGATTAAGCACTGCAACAATACTTCCTGTTGCAGCAAGATTAACTTCATTATGTAATCCGTTAGCTATAGCTTGTGTACTTTCCTCGATATCTGCAACAACTATATGCCAATTTTCTGGTACTTTTTCAAATAAGCGTTCATCCCCTAAAAGTTTTCTAAGTGGGATATTGTGAGGAATTAATTTTTTAAAAAAGTGTTTGTTGTCGCTCATTAAAATTTTGGGGATAGGGCAATTAAACAAATATATCTGAAATTAAGGCAGCTTGGTTGGTGTTTATGAAAACTTTAATGAGGTAGGAAAGTATAGTTTAACTAGTTCTACTTCAATTGTATTTATAATTTTCTAAATTTAGAAGGATGAGATTTTTATATAGAAATATTACAGCTTTTCCTAAAAGAATTATCCTCGCAATGTTATTGCTTGGATTCTTTAATTCTTGCACGAGGTTGCAGTATAGAGAATCTGATGAAGAATTAAGAGAAAAATTTGAAGCGCTTCAAATACAACCAGATATTACATATTTCAGGATAGACAGTTTAAAAGCCAAGATTCGGGTACTTAAGATCACCAAATCTACCAAAAATATTAATGTGGTTTTTCTTCATGGTTCCCCTAGTTCTCTTTCTTCGTGGACTCGATATTTAAAAGATAGTCTTTTGCTTGCTGAAGCTAACTTATGGGCTATAGACAGGCCAGGATTAGGTTATTCTAGTTTTGGTAAATCCATGCCTTCCATAGATCTTCAGGCGAAAGTGATCAATAATATTTTAAAGGATCTTCATGTAGAAAACATTGTAATCGTGGGTACCTCTTATGGCGGAGCCGTAGCCGCAAGGATCGCCACCCTTAATGAAGAAGTTAAATCCGGGATTCTTATTTCAAGTGCGATGGATCCTCAACTAGAACGGCAATTTTGGGGATCTAGACTTACGCAATGGTGGGCAACTCGCTGGCTTGTGCCTACTGGTTATCGTGTTGCAGGGGATGAGAAGACAATTCATGCAAATGAACTCGATAAGTTACAAAATGAATGGAAGAATCTTAAGATCCCATTTATTCATATTCATGGAACTATAGATGACATTGTGCCTTACGATAACGTGAAGTTTACTAAGAAGCATTTTCAAAACATAAAAATTATTAGCGTTCCCGATGCTGGTCATGAGATCTCTTATCGAAGATCAGAACTGGTAATTCCTCTAATTTTGAAAGAAATTGAAACCATAAAAGAGAAATAATATGCATATTAATTTGTTGTGAAATTTGTAATTATTTGAAGCTTTCCATAAAGTTATTGGCCATTTCAGAAATAATTTCTGAATAAATACTTATTTTTAGAATTCAACTTAAAAATTCCAAGTTCATGCGTTCAGTAATTCTAATGTCGGTTTCAGCAATGCTGATAACCTCTTTATCTTTTTCTCAACAGGAAAAACCACAAGACTTTAAAGTTTCCTATGAAAAATTCACCTTATCCAATGGGTTAGAAGTTATTCTTCATGAAGATCATAGTGATCCAATTGTAGCGGTGGCTACTATGATGCATGTGGGTTCTAATCGTGAAAAACCTGGAAAGACCGGATTTGCACATTTCTTTGAGCATATGAGTTTTAACGATTCTGAAAATGTTCCTGTTGGCGCAAATAGAAAGATGATCCCAGAGTGGGGTGGAAGTAGAAATGGAGGAACTTGGAGTGATGGTACCGTGTATTATGAAGTAGTACCAAAAGATGCTTTTGAAAAGATCCTTTGGATAGATTCAGATAGATTTGGATACATGATCAACACGGTGACCGAAGCTGCTTTGGAGCGTGAAAAACAAGTGGTGAAGAATGAAAAGCGAGAACGTGTAGACAATGCTCCATATGGATATACCGATGAAATTATCAGAACAAATCTCTATCCGGAAGGACATCCTTATAACTGGACTGTAATTGGTCAATTACCTGATCTTCAGGCTGCAACAATAGATGATGTAAAGGAGTTTTATAAGCAATATTATGGAGCAGGAAATGCCTCCCTAGTAATTGCAGGAGATATAGATATTGCTGAAACTAAAAAATTAGTAGAACAATGGTTTGGGGAAATCCCTGCTGGGCCAGAAGTAAAAACAATGGCGCCAAGACCAGTAAAAT
>CAZWSP010000220.1:0-3241 GCA_964636585.1 uncultured Antarcticibacterium sp. | reverse complement strand
TATTATTACAACACCTCCGCTAAATCAGATATTCAACCTTTAATTTTTAAGAAATATTCTATTAAAGACAATATAATTCTTGAAAATAATGAGTTTAGAAGACAGCTTTCTACAGATTTAGACTGTGCTAATGACACTTCTGAAAAACTGAGAAATACTAATTATAGCACCAATAATTTAGTGAAGTATTTTAAAGACTACAATTCTTGTGTAAATAGTAATTCCACGAGCTATTTTGAAAAGGATAGTAAGATGAAATTAAATTTTAATATTAAGCCTGGTCTAAACTATTCTACATTTCAGCTAACATTTGGGTCTATATCAGGAAACTCACGAGAATTTAGTGAAAAGTCGAGTATTGGCTTTAGACCGGCAATAGAAGCAGAGGTTGTTTTACCTTTTTTCAAGAATAAGTTCGCGGTTTTTACAGAGGTTGCTCATTTAAGTTTTGATTATAATGAGAATAGATATGATCAGGAAGTTTCGGTGTCATTTTCAAGTATTGAAATTCCTTTAGGCTTTAGATATTACATGTTCCTAAACAATAGTTCAAAGATATTTGTAGATGTAGCAATTGTTCCAGTAGTAAACTTTAATTCTGAAATTAATCTTCAAAATTATGACATTAAATTAAGAAACAAAACTTATATACAGTCCGGTATTGGGACCAAATTTTTTGATAAATATTCTGCAGAAATTAGGTATTCTTTTTCCAGAGATATCATTGAAAGTAAGAACGGACAATGGTTTTCAGATTTTTCATCTGTTGGTTTAATCCTAGGATATACTTTGTTTTAATAGAAAACAAAATACAACCTCAGCTGCAGAAACTACTTTTCAGTATAAAGTTTTATTTTAGCAATACAACCAAATATTATATTATCCAACTTTCTAACGTGCATTAACCATTACTGCAACCCGGAAGCAAAAAACAGCATACTATGATAAAAAAACTACTTATTATTATAGTACTTATAACTATTTCCTGTGCAGAAGAAAAAAAGGAGGGCTTTTCATTAATGGGCAAAACCGATCTAATAGAAAATGGAAGCAAATTGTTCATGCATGATTTGGTAAACAATAAAACATTGGATTCTGCTGTGGTAGAAAATGGAGAATTTCAATTTGATAAAGAGTTACCAAGTTATCCATATTGGGTTATAATTCACACAAAAAACAGGTCACAAAGTAAAGATATGTGGGTTGAGGATAAAACGATGACTTTTACAGCAATTGATACGGATTTCGCTAGTGCAACTATTACAGGATCTGAATCTAATAATTTAATCACAGAACTTTATCACAATATAGATTTTGATAAGAGAAAGGAGTTGAAAGAAACAGAGAAAAAATTCATTGAGGACCATCCGAGTAGCATTATAAGTGTTTTTATACTCTCAAATAATTTGAATACTTGGGGTAACAAGGAGACGAAAAAATTATTTGAAAATCTCTCTGATAAAAATAGGAACTCGCAATTTGCTGAAAAAATTACTGACTATATAAAGTCCTCCAAAACTCCTGAGATTGGTGAGCAATTTTTGGATATTTCTATGGAAAATCCAATCGGAGAAATCAAGAAATTATCAGATCTAAAAGGAAAGTTAATATTATTAGAATATTGGGCATCTTGGTGTTTGCCATGTAGAGAGGATAATCCTGAGTTAGTGGAAATTTATAATGATTATAATTCACAAGGTTTTGAAATATATGCGGTATCCTTAGATCGTAATAAGGAACAATGGATTAATGCTATAGAAGAAGATAATTTAAAATGGACTCATGTTAGCGATCTTCAAAAACCTAATAAGGCGGCGGACTTATATGGGGTTACTTCTATTCCTGACAGTTTTATAATTGACCAAAATGGAATAGTACTAGATAATAAATTGAGGGGAAAAGAATTAAGAAAGAAATTGGAAGAACTTTTTACTAAACCTTAACTTCGACTAAAACGAAAAACCTTTATAATTATTTCCCAGTCATATAGCGCTATCAATATCAAAAACCATTATCAAACCTTTTTAACAACCATTATAGTTTAAACATGATTTATTGAATTTGGTAAATAACCGTTTCAATAATTCCTTTATTATCATCTAAAATAACAGATACCAATTTTTTCTCACTTACAATTTCAAAATTAAAAGGCGGAGCTAATAAATTTACACCACTACTCATTTTAAGTCTAGTACCTTGTCCCGAAATTATATCTTTATTCGGTTCAAATTCACCCACGGGTAAATGCTCTGTTAGAATTACATACTTAAAAGCACTTAACTTATTTAATATGGCTTGTATCTCTGAATTTGATAAATGTTGAAGAACCTGTCTTAGAATTACAATATCCCCAGAAGGCAATGCATCTGCTGAAATATCCAAACATCTGAATTCTAAATTTTCTTGATTAAACTTTTTTCTATTATATACTATGAGATCATAAACGATATCTACTGCGAAATATTTATATGTTAGCTCAATGAGCTCTTTTCCAACATTAAAATCGCCGCAACCTAAATCACAAACGATAGGAGGATTTTGAAATGACTTTAAAAATGCTGATACGTAAGCAATATAAGGATTCACTATTTTTGGAAAATGAGAACCAATACCAGAATAAAACTTAGATTCGTTCTCTCCCCAAAGCTTCATGGAATATATTTGATCCATAACATCTTTAGTGGGCCAGGCTTGCTTTATTTTCTTCATCAAATTCAATTTGTTTCCTTGAATGATTACATTATTCCAACATTTATTCTAAATGCAAATACTTCGGAATTAACTCATAGCACAAACCTACAAATAAAATGTAGTTTCAGTTTTTATTGAATTTTGATATTTTAAATAAGTAAATCCATATCGTTTTCAATATTATAAACGCCTAATTAGAAATGAAATACATTAATATAAATTCAATAACTCGTTTTAATTCGGAGTGTATTCATTAAATTAGTATTGCGCTCGAAAATATTCTTTCGCCGCCAGAGTGACCAAAAAACTAATTAAAATGAGATTTAAAAATATCATCTTATTTATTTGTTTAACTCTAATACTTGGATGTAAAAACAGCAATGATTCCAACGATATTTCACAGCGACAGTTCATATCATGTGCACCAGTAACTACTGATGCCGATTGGTATAAAACAGATAATATAGCCCCAATAATTAATGGACTGGCTGTGCTGGATTTTCCGGTTACCACAAAAAATAAATTAACACAACAATATATTAATCAAGGA
>CAZWSP010000219.1:0-3257 GCA_964636585.1 uncultured Antarcticibacterium sp. | reverse complement strand
AATTAGCATCTCCTTCTAGAATAACTTTTAGAAAAACTTGTTTAGTTATAAAAATGGGATCTTTCTGAGATCCAATTTTGTTATTTTCAGTGGAGGGATCTTCAATCTGAACATTTCTACTTATGTACTTAATATCATCTCCTATCCCAAACTCTATAACATCATTGACCGTAACTTTGGTGATATCTGAATCTCTTGATGTTCTATATTCTACAATGCCATTTTTATCAACATTATAATGATTTTGAATAAGTACATTTTTTCTGACTTCATTTGATGTAATGATATATCCTTTTTCGAAGTTTATTTGTGCATTCCCAATAGAATACACTAAGCAAACCAAGAATAAAATTGCATATTTCATAATAATTTTAGATTTTGAGGAACAATATAGGGCAACTATTTTAAAATAAAACGGTTTAAATAGATTTTCATCAATTTGGCATTCTTTTTAAAATGCTATGAAATTCATAATATAGATTATGTCTTAATTTCCAGCCAACCTATTTCAGGAAAATAATGTCTTGATTAGTACAAGTGGCGGTGTTAGATGAATTCTGAAGTCGTATAAACTATTTCTTGCTTATACACTAAAACAATACTTTTTATACAATATAAGATTATAAAGGTCAAAGAATGTTGCAGCTGGAATATTGCTTATTGTAAAATGTGAGATTGATCGAATATTTCTTTGTAATAAAAAATATGAAAAAATATTATTGAGAGCGTTTTCATTATCTCCTCATTTGTGTTAGATTTCTTTATCTGAATAGATTTAAATAACTCATCCCTGATAGTTATTTCAAATCCCAGATTTTGAAATTTGCGAAGAATTTTATCTGTTATAAAATATTGATCTTCTAATAGCGATATATGAGGAATTACAATATTTATTTCTTCGTTCAGTTTTAGGATTTGTATCTTAAAACCCAGTGACTGATTAACTACAATTATAAATGATTTCAATTCATCGTTAAGTAATTTATCAATGTGATCACTAATAAAACCGATTTCTGAATTTTCCTTGGGTTTAATGGTCTCTTGCAGTTTAATAAGATTATTTTCAATTTCATTAATCTTATCCTTCCAGATTCTCTTTAAAATCTCATCATTTTCAGATTTAATCATATCAGTATAAATACCATAGATTCGTTTTTGATTGACCTTTTTATCATAAAGATCGTCTTGTAAATTATTTAATGTCCTAAGTTCACCATTCACTTGTACAAGTCTGTTTTGATAATGATAGGCTAATAAAAAGTCTGAATCGACAATTGATTCTTCGATCATTTGAAGAAGATTTGATTTTTCTTCTTCAAACTTATTAATTAAATGATTTAGATTATTACTCACTTTAGAATCAATTTTAGTGTGATACTAATGATTTTTGTTAAGCCAATTTATTTGGAGCAGATACCGAAAATTCTCAGCTTCTTTCATGGTAATCTAATACGTTACCTATTGCTTTTATTGAAATACCAGCTATTTTCGATTTAACCAATGTTAAAGATTATTAGTATTTTTTATAATAAGAAAATATATTTTGCAGGAACATTATTTTTTTCAAATATTAATGGTTTTAGCGCTTTAAAATTTGACAAATCAATTTGAACATCTTTTTCATATGGTTTAGCGTGAACAAAGATCGATTCAATATTTCCATTTTTATCAGCATATATAATAATTGGCAAAGGGGTGCTATAGGATATGTTCTTTTCTTTTAAAGCATTTTTTAATTTGTTACGATTAAATTTCACGTCCTCCATTTGTCCTAAATAGTATCCATTTCCAATGGTTAAATCTGTATCTATTTTTGCATTAATTGCTTGAACATTTTCTCCAATAAATTTAAATTTTTGAGAAAATTTCTCCAATTTTTCTGCATTTGAGGAATTAATGGGAAGGTTGCTAGAAACTGTTTTTACATTCTCTTCTAATAAGGATGAAAAAGTTGTTGAATAATTCCAATCCCCTAAAACAATTTTATTTATCCCATTAATAGAAACAACTTTGCCATTTTGAAACATATAAGAAAGAATTAAATTGTTTTTAGAACTTATTTCTAATTGCAATTCATTATCAAAACCTTTTGAAACTTTGAAGCTTTCTTTGTTTAAGGTGTTCAATGGTATTTCATAAAGCCATTGATAAAAATGAATATCTCCTTGTTTTGAACTTCTTAAATCTTGAATAATTAAATTATTATTTAAGGTGTCAACTTTAAAATAATATATTTTGGAAGTATTAAATTCTGGTGCTCTTACTTCAATAGTAGGTGGAAGATTATTCAAAATTTGAAAATCTTGTGCGAATAAAAGATTAAAATTAGTTATAAAAGTTAATGCAAATATCAATTGAATTTTTCTACTCATAATGTTCTATTTTAATTTTGAACAAGCCGAATGGTAACTCTAGAAACTGGTTTAATTAAGTGATAAATCCGGTTGGAATATTTCTTGTTGGATGTCTAAAATAACAATTTTTACTAAATACCAGTTATTTTTTATTAGTAGAGGTTGTAAGTTCGTTTTTTTGAAATAATAATAGTGTGGGTTTCTTCAGTTCCAGTATCTTTTTTATAATTCTCATTTAGAACATTAATTATTTCAAAATTGTTAGATTTCAATTCTCTCTCGATTTGTTCTAAGGTGTGAAAGTAAAAAAATGTTCTATCTCCACTGCTTCCTGTTATAAAACCTGAGTTTTCATAATCTCCAGCAACAAAACTTAAATATAATATTCCAGAATCGTTGAGCAAATTTTTACAGTCGCCAATTAATTTAATGCTATCAGATTGTGATAAATAAGGAATGCAAAACCCACAAATAATAGCATCGTATTTTTCATTTAAACGATCTATTTTTCTTCCATCCAATATGTCAAATTTGGCCAAGGGATTATTGATTTTAGCCAATTCAACCATATTACTCGCAATGTCTATTCCTTTTATTTTTAAAGAGGTGTTTTTTGATAAAAGATATTTAGTGATGTTTCCTGGTCCGCAACCTATTTCTAAAACTGAGGAGTTTAAATCGAGTAATTCAAGAAGTAGATCATAGGTTTCATTATATAAGTCTAAATTCATAAACTTATCTTGATAGATTTCTGCTATTTTATTCCAGGTCCGAAAAGTTTCTAGATACTTATCCATATTATTAAAAAAAATGAAACATACAGATCTTGAAGAGCATTAGAAGCAGGTTGTTAAAACTAAAAAAGTTGTGTTAACTATTTGGAGCTCAAATACTAAAATCATT
>CAZWSP010000218.1:0-3271 GCA_964636585.1 uncultured Antarcticibacterium sp. | reverse complement strand
GTTACCTAATTTGGTATCTCTAACTTCTAATGAATATTCATCTATATGAATAGAGGTAAATACATCTTCTCTTACAACTCTTTCGGAAATTACAATTGCATCCTCAAAGTTGTATCCTTTCCAAGGCATGAAGGCAACCTTCATGTTTCTACCTAATGCTAGTTCCCCAGCTTCAGTAGCATATCCTTGACAAAGTACTTGTCCTTTAGTAACTCTATCTCCAACATTTACAATTGGTCTTAAGTTAATAGAAGTACCTTGGTTTGTTTTTCTAAATTTGATAAGGTTGTAAGTTTTAGAATCACTTTCAAAACTTACCATTCTGTCTTCTTCTGTACGATCGTACTTAATGGTAATTTTTTCAGCATCTACATATTCTACTTCCCCTTCACCTTCAGCGTTGATCAATACACGAGAATCTGTAGCTACTTGTCTTTCAAGACCAGTACCAACAATAGGAGATTCTGCTCTTAACAAAGGAACCGCCTGACGCATCATGTTAGATCCCATCAATGCTCTGTTGGCATCATCATGTTCCAAGAAAGGAATTAATGACGCAGAGATAGATGAAATTTGGTTTGGTGCAACATCAATATAGTGAATCTCTTGTGGATCTACTACCGGGAAGTCACCTTCCATACGTGCAATAACCTTATCTGTATTTATAGTACCATCATCTTTTAAAGGAATGTTGGCCTGTGCAATCTTTTTGTTCTCTTCTTCTTCTGCACTTAAATAAATAGGTGTTTCAGAAAAATCGATCTTAGCATTATTCACCTTACGGTAAGGAGTTTCAATGAATCCCATGCTATTCACTTTTGCAAATACAGAAAGTGAAGAGATAAGCCCAATGTTTGGTCCTTCTGGAGTTTCAATAGGACAAAGTCTTCCGTAGTGAGTATAGTGAACATCACGTACTTCAAACCCTGCTCTTTCTCTTGAAAGTCCACCTGGTCCTAATGCAGATAATCTACGTTTGTGTGTAATCTCTGCTAATGGATTTGTTTGATCCATGAACTGAGATAACTGGTTGGTACCAAAGAAAGAATTAATTACAGAAGACAAGGTCTTTGCATTAATTAAATCTATAGGAGTAAACACTTCATTATCACGAACGTTCATACGCTCACGAATAGTACGTGCCATACGTGCCAAACCAACACCAAACTGCTGAGAAAGTTGTTCTCCTACTGTTCTAACACGACGGTTAGATAAGTGATCGATATCATCTATCTCTGCTTTAGAGTTAATTAATTCTATTAAATATTTTACGATAGTAATAATATCTTCTTTGGTAAGCACTTGCTTATCCATTCCAATATCAAGACCAAGCTTTTTGTTCATTCTGTAACGACCTACTTCTCCTAAAGAGTAACGTTGGTCTGAGAAGAACAATTTATCTATAATACCACGAGCGGTTTCCTCATCTGGCGGTTCAGCATTACGTAATTGACGGTAGATATGCTCAACAGCTTCTTTTTCAGAGTTTGTTGGATCTTTTTGCAAGGTATTGTGAATAATTGCATAATCTCCAGTAGAGTTATCTTCCTTGTGAAGCAAAATAGTTTTAGTTCCAGTTTCAAGGATTTCCTCGATATGGTCTTTATCTAATTCTGTATCACGGTCTAATACGATCTCATTTCTTTCAATAGAAACTACTTCACCAGTATCTTCATCTACGAAATCCTCATACCAAGTATTTAATACTCTAGCCGCTAATTTACGACCAAGGTATTTTTTAAGTCCTGTTTTAGACACTTTAACTTCCTCTGCAAGGTCAAAGATCTCAAGGATATCCTTATCTCTTTCAAACCCAATTGCACGGAAAAGTGTGGTAACAGGTAATTTTTTCTTTCTATCGATATACGCGTACATTACGTTGTTGATATCGGTAGCAAATTCTATCCAAGATCCTTTAAAAGGAATTACACGGGCAGAATATAATTTTGTTCCATTCGCATGGAAAGATTGTCCAAAGAACACACCAGGTGAACGGTGCAACTGAGAAACAACTACACGCTCTGCACCATTAATACAAAATGTCCCACTACGAGTCATGTAAGGAATAGTACCTAGGTAAACGTCCTGTACAATAGTTTCGAAATCTTCGTGTTCAGGATCTGTACAATATAATTTTAAACGCGCTTTAAGAGGCACGCTATATGTCAAACCACGTTCGATACATTCCTGAATGGAATATCTTGGTGGATCCACAAAATAATCCAGGAATTCTAATACGAATTGATTGCGGGTATCTGTAATAGGAAAGTTTTCCAGGAAAGTGTTATAGAGACCTTCATCTCCCCTTTCTTCTGATTTTGTTTCTAATTGAAAGAAATCCTGAAACGACTTAATTTGGACATCCAAAAAGTCTGGATAATCAGGCTTGTTCTTTACAGAAGAGAAATTCAATCTTTCAGTTTGCGTTGCTAACATCAATGGACGGAATTATAATTTATATAAAATGTGGGTGCGTTATAAGGCGTAAGCTTCATATACGCAAAAGGGTTTAGACCTTCGAGAGCTAGTCCCGAGGTCTAAACCTAAATATATTGCTTGTGGTAAGCTTATTTAAGCTCAACCTCGGCTCCTGCTTCTTCTAATTGTGCTTTTAATGCTTCAGCTTCATCTTTAGAAACTCCTTCTTTTACTGGTTTTGGAGCACCATCTACTAATTCCTTAGCATCTTTAAGTCCAAGACCTGTAAGTTCTTTTACCAATTTAACTACAGCAAGTTTAGATCCACCAGCAGCTTTAAGAATTACGTCGAATTCTGTTTGCTCCTCAGCAGCATCATCACCACCACCAGCTGGACCAGCCATAGCTACAGCAGCAGCTGCAGGCTCGATACCATACTCATCTTTTAATATAGTTGCTAACTCATTTACTTCTTTAACAGTAAGGTTAACTAATTTTTCTGCGAAATCTTTTAAATCTGCCATTTTCTATCGTTTTAAAATGTTCTTTGTGTATAAATAATTATTAATAGTGCGCGTATTATTTCTCTTCTTTTTCAGAAAGAGTTTTAAGAATTCCGGCTAATTTACCACCACTTGATTTTAATGCTGAAATAACATTCTTAGCAGGTGATTGTAACAATCCGATAATATCTCCAATAACTTCTTCTTTAGACTTGATGTTAACCAAGGTCTCAAGATAGTCATCCCCTATATAAATAGCTTCTGCTATAAAAGCTCCTTTAAGTAAAGGCGTTTGAGATTTTTTTCTGAATTCTTTAATTACTTTCGCTGGAGCATTTCCAGTTTCCGAA
>CAZWSP010000217.1:0-3381 GCA_964636585.1 uncultured Antarcticibacterium sp. | reverse complement strand
ATCTAAGGTAACGATAAATCGCACTTTTTCGTCATTTCCTTTTTGTCCGATCTCCCAACCTAGATTGGAATATACAGGTAAGAATACTTCAAAATAATCTGCCACAAAGCTCAATCTTATCCCAGAATCGTAAACAAATTTTGGATTGATACCTTCATTTTTTACAACACCAAGATCCCCATAAGCATAGATCCATTTCCAGATATTGGTGCTGGCATTAGTTGTTGCCATCCACTGGTTGGCAAAAGCAGGTTCCAGTTTAGATTTAAATCCACCTTCAGCTAAAATAATTTGCTGACTAAATAATCCGCTATCCTGACTTCTTCCGTAGTAATTATAATCGAATAAATAATCTGTTGGCCTATCTAGTGCGAAGCTGTAATAATCTGAATCTGCCTCATCATTAAAAAGGAATGTTCCTGCAAAGAAACGAACATTGATCTGTCTATTATTTTTAAATAGTTTGCGGTATTCCATAGTTACAGAAACCTTGCTAAAATTTTTAGCAAGCTGATAATCTACGCCAGCTTTTAAATAATCTATCAAGTTGGTATCGCTAAAACCGTAGCCGATATTAAGAATATTATATTCTGGTTGTTCCGCAGGATCTAGAGGATCTATATCTTGCTTAACATTAATGTTTCTTATAGAAACAGATTGGCGTTGATTATCTCTTAAATAGGAATTTCTGAAATTTAAGGCTATAAAGGGTGTGAATTTTTCATAGAACAAATCATATCCAAATGAATAGCGCGTTCCGCCTGCTCCAAATTTTATGGCAAAAAGATTTTCATCGTCTATATAAGAAGTATAGGTGGCTGAAGCTGATCCAACTATGGTTTTACTGGAGAAACCATATTTTGGAGAAATCTTCCAATCGAAATTCTTATTTAAAAAGGTTTTATTATAAAGCTTCGGCCCGATAGAAATACCATCATATAAATTGTAATTAAACTCAGGCATAAAGAAAAACTGACTATATCTAGGATCTTCTACATCCTGAAACAAACGGAATTGTAACGGTTTGTTCAATAAAGTGGTAACCCTTCTATAATTATCTCTTTGGTTGATCTCGGGAATGGTACCTTCATAATTCAGCGCTAAACGGTCTATACTATCTCTTGGAATAGTAATCACTTTTGTTTTACTAACATTTTCTACCCAAGTTTTATAAACTACTTTCCCGTTATTTAATCCATACAGGGAAATGGGCATATCGGTATCCCTTTTGTTTTTAATAGTAACCTTCAAAGAATCTGGAGTCCTTCTTAGCTTACTAATAGTATAATCTATTTTTTTACTGGTATTTATATAATCTTCATAGAACCAAGAAATGTCTTTTAAAGTGTTTTTCTGAAGGATTTTTAAAAATTCTTCCTGACTTGTTTGTTTTAAAACATTCTTATTATAGAATTCAGAAATAGATCTTTTTATCTCGCTAGATCTTACATAATCTTTCAAATATTTAATCCCAGTTCCTGCTTTGTAGGCATTCGCTATGTTTTTATTGAATTTTATTAAAGAATCTTGTGCTGTCGCCAGCGGTTGATCTATATTCATTCTAGCCATGTGAAGGTATAAGAAGGGATATTGATCGTTAAATTCTAGATCTGCAGCATGAAACCATCTAATTCCAATTACATCGCTCAAATTTCCTAAAAGCTTCATCTTAGGATAATACTGGTCTACATAATCCATCATCAAAGAAATCTGGATGGCATCATACACCCATTGTTCATTTCTTGGATTTACAAGAATGGTGTTTTTAATGTATTGATTAGTGATGGTCTTTAATTGCTTGATGTCATATTGAAATCCGTCAGGGAAAGGTCTAATAAAATGAGGTAATTGATTTAAACCATATACAGGATTATTCAAATATTCATCTCGAGTAACCATTAAGGCCGGTTGAGGATATTTCCCTAAACGCGTCTCAAGGAATTTCATGATCCTAGTTAGAATAGCTTCTTTTATATCTGGATTTAGGCCTTCATCTTCTAAATTTGTAACAATTTGAGTACTGTTAGCAGAGATGTCTTCAAATCTATAAGATTTTGTAAGGTATAATTGGGAAGTAACGGAATTCTCTCCAGAAAGATAACTGGTTTTATAAGTGTCTTCAGTAACTAATCTATCCAAGGTTAAGGGAGAAGCTACATATAAATAAGGACGGGTAGATAATTTTAACTTAACGCTTACCGGTGCCGTGTACTGATTTCCTAAGTTCTTATCACTATAAATCTGCCAGCCACTATTGTAAACTGCAGGAGTGAGGTACCAGTAATTTAATTTGAAATTCCCTTCGTCATCATAACCAAAACGGGTAAATTTTTCTGAAGGTATTTTTACTGAATATAATAGATTAATTGTAATGCGTTTTCCAGGTAATAAAGGTTTTTCTAGAGATATTTTAAGGATATCTGCAGCTTCTTCTGGACGTTCCCAGGTGTAAGCATTCAAATTATCATCGGTTATCGTATAGATCTTAGTATAACCTCGCTCTTCCTCTTTTGCAAAATGAAATCTTCTTAAATAATCTTCAGCAAAGCGTTTCGCTAAAGGAGTAGATTTATCCTTATAACTATTGGCCCAGTCGTTTAAATAGATCTCCGAGAGTGTATCCTTACTGCTGTTCTCATAATCTATTATATGCTGAATATTGAAGATCTTAATAGAATCATTCAACACTGCAGAAATATCCATCTTGGTTTGAGCCTGAAGGCCTAAAACTCCGGAAAGACTAAGAGAGAGTATTAAAAGCAATTTAATTTTCACAGGGCAAAAGCATTACTTATTAATTGATTCAGTAAGAAATTCAGAAAAAATAATAGGCTGCCAAACTTAAGTTCGGCAGCGCTATTTAAATATAATATTAGAAGTTTGGACTTAAGTTATATTCATCATAAAATTTATCTAAGATCTCTATAACCTCATCTTCTGTATCTACAACTTGTACAAGATCTATATCGCCATCGCTTATATTCTGAAAATTATCGAAAAGCGTGGTTCTAATCCAATCTATTAATCCACCCCAAAATTCTCTTCCAACAAGTATAATTGGGAATTTATCTATCTTATTTGTCTGGATTAGAGTGATCGCTTCAAACAACTCATCCAAGGTTCCAAAACCTCCAGGCATAACCACAAAACCTTGAGAATATTTAACGAACATTACTTTTCTAACAAAGAAATAATCGAAATCTAAACTTTTATCATGATCTATATATGGGTTATCATGTTGCTCGAAAGGAAGGTCTATATTTAAACCAACAGAAGTTCCACCTGCAAGATGCGCACCTTTATTACCAGCTTCCATAATTCCTGGTCCACCCCCGGTAATAACACCATATCCATGATCTACTATTTTTTGAGCTATTTTTT
>CAZWSP010000216.1:0-3447 GCA_964636585.1 uncultured Antarcticibacterium sp. | reverse complement strand
TTAAAAGTGCAATTAAACGCACAGCAAACCAGAAACGTACTTTAGAAGCACTTGGGTTAAGAAGACTTAACCAAGTAGTAGAGCACGAGAACACGCCAAACATCCTTGGTATGGTAAATAAAGTTCAACACTTAGTTTCTGTAGAGGAAACAAAATAATAAACTCACATGGATTTAAGTAACTTAAGACCTGCAAAAGGTTCAGTTCAAAATAACAGTAAGCGAGTAGGTAGAGGAGAAGGATCTGGTAAAGGAGGAACAGCTACCCGTGGACACAAGGGAGCTAAATCTCGTTCTGGATACTCTAGAAAGATAGGTTTTGAAGGAGGGCAAATGCCACTTCAACGAAGAGTGCCTAAATTTGGTTTTACCAACATTAATCGTAAAGATTATCAAGGGATCAACCTTGATACACTACAAACATTAGTAGACAACGGTAGAGTTACAGATACCGTAGATATGAAAGTTTTAGTAGAGAACGGTCTAGCTCGTAAAAACGAATTAGTAAAGATATTAGGTAGAGGAGAATTAAAAGCAACATTGAAAATATCTGTTCATAAATTTACTGCCACAGCCAAGGAAGCTATCGAAGCGGCCGGAGGAGAAGTAGTTACTTTATAATAGATAGAAGATGAAATTTATCAATACTATAAAAAACATTTGGAAAATTGAGGAGCTAAAAAATAGAATTTTAGTGACCCTTGGTTTGTTATTGGTATACCGATTTGGTGCTCAGGTTGTACTTCCAGGGATCGATGCTTCACAGCTCGCCAACCTTGCAAGTCAAACTGAAAGCGGACTGTTAGGTCTGCTTAACGCATTTACAGGTGGTGCTTTTTCAAATGCTTCAGTATTTGCTTTAGGGATTATGCCTTACATTTCTGCCTCTATTGTAGTGCAGTTAATGGGAATAGCGGTTCCTTATTTGCAAAAACTTCAGAAAGAAGGAGAAAGCGGTAGAAGAAGAATTAACCAGATTACAAGATGGTTAACTATTGCCATTACCTTGGTTCAAGGTCCTGGTTATATCTATAACTTATTTGCAACCTTACCTCAAAGTGCCTTTTTATTAGGTAATACTGTAACTTTTGTTGCATCCTCGGTAATTATACTTACTACAGGAACTATCTTTGCAATGTGGTTAGGGGAAAAGATTACCGATAAAGGTATAGGGAATGGTATTTCCTTATTAATTATGGTAGGTATTATAGCTAGATTGCCTCAGGCATTTGTTCAGGAATTTGCTTCCCGAGTATTTGAGTCTAATGGTGGTTTAATTATGATCCTTATAGAATTGGTAATTTGGTTTGCTATTATAATGGGATCTATCATGCTGGTCATGGCGGTTCGACAAATAGCAGTTCAATATGCAAGAAGAACAGCTTCTGGAGGATATGAGAAGAATGTATTTGGTTCAAGACAATACATTCCACTTAAAGTAAATGCTTCTGGAGTAATGCCTATTATCTTTGCACAAGCAATTATGTTTATTCCTGCTGCGGTTGCTGGTCTTTCCGATGGGGAGACTTCACAAGGGGTTGCGGCTGCGTTTAGTAATATATTTGGTTTTTGGTATAACTTGGTATTTGCCTTATTAATTATTGTGTTTACATATTTTTACACGGCGATTACTGTACCAACCAATAAAATGGCAGATGATCTTAAGAGAAGCGGTGGTTTTATCCCAGGGATTCGTCCAGGTGGTGAAACTGCAGAATTCTTAGATAGAATTATGTCACAAATAACCCTTCCGGGTTCGATTTTCCTTGCTCTTATAGCGGTGTTCCCTGCTATAGTAGTTCAACTGTTGGGTGTGCAGCAGGGTTGGGCATTGTTCTTTGGAGGTACTTCACTTTTAATTATGGTGGGGGTTGCGATTGATACTATGCAACAGGTAAATTCTTACTTGTTAAATAGGCACTATGACGGGTTAATGAAAACCGGTAAAAATAGAAAAGCAGTAGCATAACTATGGCAAAACAATCAGCAATTGAACAAGACGGAACTATTATAGAAGCATTATCTAATGCGATGTTTCGTGTAGAATTGGAGAACGGACACGTTGTGACCGCTCATATTTCGGGTAAGATGCGTATGCACTATATTAAATTACTACCCGGAGATAAAGTTAAATTAGAAATGAGTCCTTACGATTTATCTAAGGCTCGAATAACTTACAGATACTAATAAGATGAAAGTAAGAGCATCAGTTAAGAAAAGAAGTGCCGAGTGCAAAATTGTGCGCAGAAAAGGTAGACTTTACGTGATAAACAAAAAGAATCCTAAATTTAAACAAAGACAAGGTTAAGTTATGGCTAGAATTGCAGGTGTTGATATACCAAAACAAAAACGCGGAGTTATAGCATTGACCTATATCTTCGGAATTGGCAAGAGCAGGGCTCAAGAGATCCTGAAAGAAGCCAAAGTAGATGAGAGTACAAAAGTTTCAGATTGGAACGATGATGAAATTGGTAGAATTCGTGAAGCTGTTGGAACTTTTAAGATCGAAGGTGAATTACGTTCAGAAGTACAAATGAGTATCAAACGTCTTATGGATATAGGATGTTACCGTGGTGTGCGTCATAGATCTGGTCTTCCATTAAGAGGACAAAGAACTAAGAACAATTCAAGAACCAGAAAAGGTAGAAGAAAAACAGTTGCGAACAAGAAGAAAGCAACTAAATAATAAGTAAGATGGCAAAAACTCAAAAAACAGCTCAAAAGAAACGTAAAGTAATCGTTGAGTCTAATGGAGAAGCGCATGTTACTGCTTCTTTTAACAATATCATTATATCTTTAACAAACAAAAAAGGAGATCTTATCTCTTGGTCATCTGCCGGTAAAATGGGCTTTAGAGGATCTAAGAAAAATACTCCTTATGCTGCACAATTAGCTGCGGAAGATGCATCTAAAGTTGCACACGAAGCTGGTTTGCGCAAAGTGAAGGTATACGTTAAAGGGCCAGGGAATGGTAGAGAATCTGCTATTCGTTCTATCCATAATGCAGGAATTGAAGTAACTGAAATTATTGACGTTACTCCATTACCACACAATGGATGTAGACCTCCAAAAAGACGTAGAGTTTAATTAATTATTAAGTATAAACGAGAAAGCAACACGATTATCGAAGGACAGTGACCTTAATTCATAATCGCTTTCTTACAAAAACAATTTTCAATGGCAAGATATACTGGTCCAAAGACTAAAATAGCACGTAAATTTGGCGAGGCTATATTCGGAGACGATAAGTCTTTCGAAAAAAGAAATTACCCTCCGGGACAACATGGTAACAACCGTAGAAGAGGTAAAAAATCTGAATATGCAATCCAGTTAATGGAAAAGCAAAAAGCAAAATATACTTATGGTGTATTAGAGCGTCAGTTCAGAAACATGTTTGAAAAAGCAACTAGATCATCAGGAATTACTGGTGAGGTTCTTTTACAATTAT
>CAZWSP010000215.1:0-3455 GCA_964636585.1 uncultured Antarcticibacterium sp. | reverse complement strand
CTTCCCAGATTTTGATATGTTGCAATATGAGCAAACAGATCTAAATTCTTTAATGGAAGATAAGCCTTGGAAGTTTGCAATATTGGCAGTTATAATTGCACCAATTCTTGAGGAAGGTATGTTTAGAACCTTAATAAGGCCAACCCCAACAGATTTTATTTATTTCCTGTGTTGTTGGGTACTTATGGGTGTGCTTATTTTTATTCCAATAGATGTAAATTGGGTAATAAAATATCTTTTTCTAATCCTGTTTATGGCAATCACATTTCTTTTCTTGAGAGAAGCTATCCCATTGCAATTTCAATATAAAGCCTGCACACTTTTAAGCCGATATTATGTGGGAGTTTGGATAGTTACTGCACTAATATTTGGATTGGTACACATAACCAATTATGTAGATACCTTTCAGATAGATCTGGTTTTGTTTCTTATGATAATTCCCAGAATTATCGCCGGGTTTTACTTCGGAAAGATTAAGGTGGAGAATAAAACGATGATCTGGCCAATTGCCATGCACGCTATGAATAATGCTACGGTGTTGATCCTTTTACTTCCAAGGATCCTTTAATAAAAAATTTATTTAGCATTGCAATTTTGGGTAGTTCGCGTGTCTATGATATACACGATCTTCCATTGCTCATTTTCTTTATAAAGCTGAAAATTATTCACTCCGCAATGCTTCAGTTCTCCATTAATATGAAATGAATAATCAGTAATAACTGTTGCCATAGGTCCATTTAATTTGATGTCATAAGACAACAATCTTTCTTCAAATTTGGTGCTTTCAGGAATTGAAGCTATTGATTTTATAAATTCCGAATAATTTTCAGAAGAAAATTTAGGAGTTCCATCTGTAGCTATTGCTATAGATTGCATGGCGATATCTGGATGAGCAAATTCCTTTAGAACTACAGAATCTTTTTTATGAAAAGCTTCAAAAAATGAATCTATTGTAGATTTTACTTCCAACTGCGCTTCAGTATATTGAGAGAAGGCAGAGATACTTATTAAAAACAGAACTAGTGTAGATAAAATCTTCATGTTACTAAGGTTTGAATGTAGTGCACTAATTTACTACTTTTACTCAACTAAAAAATCCAACTAATGTCAGTCGCCAAGAAACAATATAAAAGAATTACCACCAAATCTCTTGTGGAAATGAAAGCCAACGGAGAGAAAATAGCCATGTTAACGGCATACGATTTTACGATGGCGCAAATTGTGGATGGCGCTGGAATAGATGTGATCTTGGTTGGAGATTCTGCCAGTAACGTAATGGCAGGTCATGAAACAACACTCCCAATTACCTTAGACCAAATGATCTATCATGCGGCAAGTGTGGTAAGAGGAATTGAGCGTTCTTTAGTGGTTGTAGATCTTCCATTCGGAAGTTACCAAAGTGATCCTAAAGAGGCACTGCGTTCTGCCATTAGAATCATGAAAGAAAGCGGTGGTCATGCTGTGAAAATGGAAGGCGGTAAAGAAATTAAAGAATCTATAAAAAGGATCCTTAATGCAGGAATTCCTGTAATGGGACATTTAGGGTTAACACCTCAATCCATTTACAAATTTGGGACGTATACTGTTCGCGCAAAAGAAGAGCAGGAAGCAGAAAAATTAAAAGAAGATGCGTTGATGCTGGAGAAAATTGGCTGTTTCGCTATGGTTCTTGAAAAAGTCCCTGCCAAACTTGCTAAAGAGGTAGCAGAAAGTGTAAGCATTCCGGTAATTGGAATTGGCGCAGGAAATGGCGTAGACGGACAAGTTTTAGTAACTCATGACATGTTAGGAATGAATCATGAATTTAATCCTAGATTCTTGAGACGTTATGCAGATCTTCATGGAGAAATGACAAAAGCTTTTGAAGGTTATAAGAATGATGTGAAAAGCAAGGCTTTTCCAACAGACGACGAGCAATATTAAATTCATCATCCTTATTATAATTTCGAATCTTCAAACTTAAGCTGTTGAATTTAGAAAAGATTGTATCAACAAAAAATAATCTTCAAGTTCTTTTTGAAGACAATCATCTTATTGTAATAAACAAAAGACCGGGAGATCTGGTACAAGGAGACAAGACCGGAGATGAACCTTTAAGTGAAGTTGTAAAGGAATATATTAAAGATAAATATAACAAACCCGGAAATGTATATTTAGGAGTGGTACACCGTTTAGATAGACCAACCAGTGGAATTGTTCTTTTCTCAAAAACTTCCAAAGCTTTACCTCGATTAAATAAATTGTTTAAAGACAAAGAAGCAAAAAAGACCTATTGGGCAGTGGTTAAAAATGCGCCTCCTAAGGAAAAAGGTACTTTGGTTCACTATATGAAGCGCAATCCAAAACAAAACAAGTCTTACGCACATTTCAAAGAAGTTCCTGAAAGCAAAAAAGCGATCCTAGATTATAGCATTCTAAAGCAATTAGATAATTATTACGCATTAGAAATAGATCTTCATACAGGAAGGCACCATCAAATACGGAGTCAGCTTTCTGCCATTGGTTGCCCAATAAAAGGTGATCTAAAATATGGCTTTGACAGGAGCAATAAGGATGCAAGTATTCACCTTCATGCTAGAAAACTTTCCTTTATACATCCAGTTAAATTAGAACAAATAACGATTATTGCCCCGCTTCCTGACGATAGTATTTGGAAAGCTCTAGACAATTTATAATTTGCTTAACATTTTAATTATTACTTTTAAAATAAAAAAATATGAAATGGCAAGGGAGACGTCAGAGCACTAATTTAGATGATAGAAGAGGATCTTCTACCGGCGGGAAAGTTGCCGTTGGAGGAGGAATTATTGGTATCATTTTTCTAGCCATTCAGTTGTTTACGGGAGGCGATGTTTCAGATACATTAAGACAATTAGAGACCCAAACGCAAACACAATCTGGTGAAACCAGAGAATTAACTGCTGAGGAAGTAGAATTAGGGGAATTTGTTAATGCTGTTTTGGTTGATACTGAGGATATTTGGAATGAGATCTTTTCTAAAAATAACATGAATTACCAAGAACCTGGAATGGTTTTATTTACTGATGGAGTAAATACCGCCTGTGGTGGAGCTTCTTCTGCGTCCGGTCCATTCTATTGTCCATCAGATCAAAAAGTATATATGGATCTAGGTTTCTTTAATGAATTAAGAACTCGATTTGGAGCTGAAGGTGGCGATTTTGCCATTGCGTATGTTATGGCTCATGAAGTTGGACATCATGTTCAAACTCTTTTAGGAACTTCAGCAAAAGTTAGACAAATGCAACAAGGAAAAAGTCAAGCTGCTGCAAATGAATTATCTGTAGCCTTAGAACTTCAAGCAGATTTTTATGCTGGCGTTTGGGCATATTACAACAAACAATATTTAGAAGAAGGAGATATCGAGGAAGCACTTAGCGCAGCAAATGCTGTTGGTGACGATGCTATCCAGAAACGTACTCAAGGAAGAGTAGTTC
>CAZWSP010000214.1:0-3492 GCA_964636585.1 uncultured Antarcticibacterium sp. | reverse complement strand
TTCCCCAACACTTTGGGTAGCTGCAGGTACTTTATGGATCATGGATGCTTCCATAAATATTTCGATGGAACCCTTCCGTGCTTTTGTGGGAGATAATCTACCAGAAAGACAACGCACCTTAGGGTTTTCCATGCAAAGTTTCTTTATTGGGATTGGAGCTGTAGTGGGTTCTTTATTACCCTATATGTTTACCAACTGGTTTGGTGTAAGCAATACAGCACCTGAGGGAATTATTCCTGATTCGGTAAAATGGTCTTTTTATGTAGGTGGAGTGGTATTTTTACTTGCAGTACTCTGGACGGTTTTTAAGTCGAAGGAATACTCGCCAGAAGAACTAGCGGCCTTTGATAAAGCAGATAAGGCATTGGTTACTGCGAATGAGGAAATTGTAGATAAACAAAAAAATATAAAACAACAATTCACTTCAGGATTGGTAATGGCTGCAATAGGAGTATTATTCTCTGCAGTCATTTATTATAAAGACCTTACTAAAGAGCTTTATATTCTTTTTATTGGACTCGTTGTAGCAGGAATGCTGTTTATGATAGCTTCTCAATTACGAAAAAAGGAAGTCCGCAATGGGTTTACCATTATAATTACAGATATGCTTAATATGCCAAAAGCTATGAAGCAATTGGCATGGGTACAATTCTTTTCTTGGTTCGCATTATTTTCTATGTGGATCTATACAACACAAGCTGTAACAGGACATGTTTTTGGAACTTCAGATACAACATCTGTACTATATAATGATGCTGCAGATTGGGTAACCGTAATGTTTACAGTTTACAATGGAGTTGCTGCAGCAGTTGCATTTTTATTGCCGGTTTTGGCCAGAAGAACAAGTAATAAATTCACCCATTTATTAGCACTTTGTGCGGGAGGTTTGGGTTTAATTTCCATTTATTTCCTTTCAGATAAAGTAGGTTTATTATTGGCTATGGTAGGAGTAGGGATCGCATGGGCGAGTATCTTATCTATTCCATATGCAATGCTATCTGGATCTTTACCTTCAAATAAAATGGGTTACTACATGGGAGTTTTTAACTTCTTTATAGTAATACCTCAAATTGTAGCTGCTACAATTTTAGGATTTTTAGTAAAAGAATTTTTTGGGAATGAGCCTATTTACGCATTGTTAATAGGAGGTTTCTCAATGATCTTGGCGGGAATCTTAACCCTACGAGTTCAAACACAACGAAAAATAAATATTAGTGAGCAAGATTAAAGGAGTAATATTCGATTTAGATGGAGTAATTGTAGATACTGCGAAGTTTCACTTTTTAGCCTGGAAGAAATTGGCTAATGATCTGGGATTCGATTTTACAGAGCTTCAAAATGAAGAACTAAAAGGAGTTAGCCGTGTGCGCTCTCTTGAGAAAATATTAGAATGGGGGAATACGAGTTTGTCTAAAGATGAATTCAACGAGAAAATGGCGGTGAAAAACAATAATTATTTGTCTTATCTCACCAATATGAACAGTTCCGATATTTTGCCTGGAGTTTCAAAAGTGATCAACTTTTTAATGGAAGAAAAAGTTCCTTTTGCATTAGGATCTGCAAGTAAAAATGCCAGACCTATTCTTGAGAAAACAGATCTTATAAATAAATTTCATGCTATTGTAGACGGGAACGATGTTAGTAAAGCCAAACCAGATCCAGAGGTTTTTATAATTGCTGCTGAAAAAATTGGAGTAGCTCAAGAAAACTGTTTGGTTTTTGAAGATTCGGTTGCTGGCGTACAAGCTGCTAATATCGCAGGAATGATAAGTATAGGAATTGGTGAAGAAGAAGTGCTGCATGAAGCAGATTATGTATTCAGCAGTTTTGAAGAGATAGAAATAGATTTTTTAAAAAAATTAGTGACAACGTAAGAATGAATCAAGATTATATAAAACCAGATAATTGGTCTATCATAGAAGAAGGCTTCGTGAAAGATCGTGTAGAATCTTCAGAAAGTTTGTTCAGTATCGGAAACGGGAAAATGGGTCAGCGTGCCAATTTTGAAGAACAATATACAGGAGAAACATTTCAAGGAAGTTACATAGCCGGAATCTATTATCCAGATAAGACCAAAGTTGGTTGGTGGAAAAATGGGTATCCAGAGTATTTTGCAAAAGTTTTAAATGCTCCAAATTGGATAGGCATTAATGTTTTTGTGAACGGGGAACCTTTAGATCTAAATACCTGCACCTCAGTTTCAGACTATCGCAGAGAACTAAATATGAAGGAAGGTTGGTACCAACGTAGTTTTGTAGCCACTTTACCTAATCAAATTTCAATTAAAGTAATAGCTACCAGATTTTTATCCTTAGAATTGGATGAAGTTGGGGCAATAGATTATCAAATAGAATTAATTTCTGGAGATGCAACAATCACCTTCCAACCCTACTTGGATGGTGGTATTTCCAACATGGATGCCAACTGGGAAGAAAAATTCTGGAAAACCTTAGAAGTTAGTTCTAATAAGGACCAAGGATTTATAGTTTCAAAAACTTTAAAAACAGAATTTCACGCTTGCACTTTTATGCAATCTGAAATTTTACTGAATGGCGAAAAAGTTTCTATAAATCAGATAGAAGAAATAGAGCAGGACAAAATTTCTTTTACTTATGAAATTTCAGCAGAAAAAGGAGATGTAGTGAGCTTGCAAAAATTTGCAGGTTATGTTACCGACATGAATCATGAAAGAACAGACCTTATAGATGCTGCCAAAAATGTTTTAGCTACTGCAATTGATAGAGGTTATAAAGGATTGCTTCATGATCAGAAAGATGCGTGGGCAAAAACTTGGGAAATGGCAGATATCTCTATTTCTGGAGATGTAAAAGCACAACAAGGGATCCGTTTTAATATTTTTCAGTTGAATCAAACCTATTCAGGAAAAGATGAGCGCTTAAATATTGGGCCAAAAGGTTTTACAGGCGAGAAATACGGTGGAAGCACCTATTGGGATACTGAAGCTTACTGTATTCCATTTTATATGGCAACCAAAGACCAACAAGTTGCAAGAAATTTGTTGACCTATAGATACAATCAACTTGATAAGGCGATAGAAAATGCTGAAAAGTTAGGTTTTACCAATGGTGCTGCTTTGTATCCAATGGTAACTATGAACGGTGAAGAAAGTCATAACGAATGGGAGATCACTTTTGAAGAGATCCACAGAAATGGCGCTATGGTTTTTGCTATTTATAACTATGTGCGTTATACCGGAGATTTCGATTATATCCCGGAAAAAGGATTGGAAGTAATGATCGCTATTGCTAGATTCTGGCAGCAACGAGCAACTTTCAGCATGGATAAAAATAAGTTCATGATCTTAGGTGTTACGGGACCTAATGAATATGAGAACAATGTGAATAACAACTGGTACACTAATTATTTAGCAAAATGGTGTATCGAATATTGTTTGGATACTTTGAAAAAAGTTAAAGATGGACACTCCGATGATTTTGATCGTGTTTTTGGTTTGACTCATCTTTCTGAAGC
>CAZWSP010000213.1:0-3546 GCA_964636585.1 uncultured Antarcticibacterium sp. | reverse complement strand
CGCCTTCTAACCTATATCTAGGGGAAGCCTTGGCTGCCATGGAAGGAACCGAAACTGCAAATGTTGCAGCTTCTGGAATGGGCGCTATCACTGCGGCTATTTTACAACTTTGCAAAGCAGAAGATCACATAGTTTCTAGCAGAACGATCTATGGAGGAACCTATGCCTTTTTAAAGAACTTCACGCCTAGATTTAATATACAAACCACTTTTGTAGATATCACTAAATTGGAAGCCGTTGAAGCTGCAATAACCCCAAATACAAAAGTTTTATACTGTGAGTCGGTTAGTAATCCACTTTTAGAAGTGGCAGATATCGCCGGACTTTCTAAAATAGCTAAGAAATACGGATTGGTATTGATGGTAGACAACACTTTTTCTCCACTTTCCATTACTCCAACAGAATTAGGTGCAGATGTGGTAATTCATAGTTTAACCAAATTTATAAACGGAAGTAGCGATACAGTGGGTGGTGTCACTTGTGGAACTCAGGAATTCATCAACTCATTACGCAGTGTTATAGACGGAGCCAATATGTTGCTTGGACCAACTATGGACAGTTTGCGATCTGCATCTATATTGAAAAATATGAGAACGCTTCATATCCGTATGAAACAACACAGCAAAAATGCAATGTTCTTGGCAGAGAAATTCGAAAATGATGGATTTAGAACCGTTTATCCAGGATTGGAATCGCACCCAAGTCATGATCTTTTTAAATCTATGATGAATGAGGATTATGGATTTGGAGGAATGCTAACCATAGATGTTGGAAGCTTAGATAAAGCAAATGAACTTATGGAACTTATGCAAGAACGTAATCTTGGATATTTAGCCGTAAGTTTAGGTTTCTATAAAACATTATTTAGTGCTCCGGGAACTTCTACTTCTTCTGAAATTCCTGCAGACGAGCAATTGGAAATGGGACTTACAGATGGTCTTATTAGATTTTCTATAGGATTAGATAACGATATTGAGCGCACTTACCAAATGATGAAAGATTGTATGGAAACAGTGGGTCTTTTAGAAGTTGAATCGGTAAAATAAATTATAAGTATTCTAATTAAAGCCTGTTCAAAAATAATTTTGGACAGGCTTTTTTGTGGATTATCGTTACCTTACCTTTTCTTAAATTAAAAATGGTCTGCCATGCTTAAAATGAATTCTTACATAGATCACACCCTACTTAAACCAACTGCAACGGCAGAAGATATAAAGCAATTGTGTGAAGAAGCAATGGAATACAAATTTTACGCAGTATGCATACATGGGTGTTTCGTTAAGTTAGCAAAATCTTTTCTGAAGAATTCTGAAGTAAAAGTTTGTACTGTAATTGGTTTTCCCCTTGGTGCAATGGCTACAGAAGCTAAGGAATTCGAAGCGCAGCAAGCAATTCTGGATGATGCAGACGAAGTAGATATGGTGATCAATATTGGTTGGGCGAAATCTGGTAACTTCAATGAAATTAAAGAAGAAATTGGAATAATAAAACGAAGCATTGGAGACAAGATCCTGAAAGTAATCTTGGAGACCTGTTATTTGACTTCAGAAGAAATTAAATTAGCTACGCAAGCAGCGATAAATGCCAAAGCCGATTTCGTGAAAACTTCAACTGGTTTTGGAACTGGTGGAGCCACCTTAGAAGCGGTTGAAGAAATGAAGAAAGTTGCACAAAATAAGATTCAGATAAAAGCTTCAGGCGGGATCAGGGATTTTCTAACCACAAAATCTTATATAGATATTGGAGTTACCCGAATTGGAACGTCTTCAGGAATCGCCATTTTAGAAGGTGAAAGGAGCGTGTTATAGTTTTTCTTTCAGATTAATTCTAATCATTTCCGAAATAGCTAAAACTTCAGCTAAAAAAAGTCTTAAAGCTTTCTCATTTTTGAATAAAACACAAGCTATCATATTCGAGTTGCAAATAATGCCTTAAAATCGTAACATTACGAACCAAAAAATAAGACTTAATGGACGGCTCTACGAATCACCAAGAAAATGACCCAATAATTGTAAATAGAGAACTTAATATATGGGAAGCTCTTATCCCTGTATTTTGTTTAATTGGAATGCTTGCTTTCAACGTGTATGTTTTTGGAGATGATGCGCTTAGCGGATCTAATCAGTTCATTCTTTTGTTAGGTGGCGCTGTAGCAGCTATTGTGGGTATTTTCAATAAGGTGAAATTCGACACGATGATAGATGAAGTGGCCAACAACATACAAAGTACTGCTGGCGCTATTCTTATCTTACTTATGGTTGGATCACTTGCCGGAACTTGGATGGTGAGTGGTATTATTCCAACTATGATCTATTACGGACTTCAAATATTGAATCCCACTATATTCTTACCTGCTTGTGTTATTATATGTTCTATAATTTCTGTAGCTACCGGAAGTAGTTGGACTACATCTGCAACCGTCGGTATTGCATTAATTGGAATTGCAAATGCTTTAGATATCTCTGTTGGGATGACAGCTGGAGCCATTCTATCTGGTGCTTATTTTGGAGATAAGATCTCCCCTTTAAGTGATACCACCAACCTTGCTCCTGCTATGGCTGGAACCGATCTTTTTACTCATATAAAATATATGATGTTAACTACGGTACCAACTATAATTATCACGATCATTATATTCATTATTATAGGATTAAATCTGGATGTGTCTGGAACTACAGATACTTCAGCAATTTTAAATACTATTGAAAATACATTTACCATCACGCCTTGGTTGTTTGTAATACCAGCCATCGTAATCTTTTTAATAGTAAAGAAAACATCGCCACTTATTGCATTATTAATTGGAACCTTATTAGGAGCTGCGGCTGCAGTGATCTTTCAACCGAATATCTTAATGCAGATCTCTGGTGTAGAAAATTTAGATTTTATTTCAGGATATAAAGCGATTATGAATTCTATGACGGTGGACACTACCATAGTTACAGATAATGAAACTTTAAACGACCTATTTTCTTCCGGAGGAATGGCCGGAATGATGGGAACTATTTGGTTAATTCTTTGTGCAATGGTATTTGGAGGAATCATGGAAGCAATTGGTGCTTTAGCTAGAATTAGCAAAGCCTTATTAAATCTTTTTCATACCACTTTTGGATTATTTGCAAGTACTGTTTTTAGCTGTTTAGCTTTGAACGTAACTGCTTCAGATCAATATCTTGCGATTGTTGTTCCAGGGAAAATGTTTGCAAAAGCCTATAGAGAAAAAGGATTAGCTCCAGAGAACTTAAGTAGGACCCTAGAAGATTCTGGTACGGTAACTTCAGTTTTGGTGCCTTGGAATACTTGTGGAGCATATCACAGTGGCGTACTTGGAGTACCAACTTTAAGTTATGCGGGTTATGCGTTCTTTAATTATTTAAGTCCGTTCATGACCTTATTGTTTGCAGCTTTAAGTATCAAAATAAGACAGATCACTACGCAAAAGGTTCAGCCTCAAACTGCTAACCTTTAACAAATAGAGATTATCTATTTACATTTCAATTTGATATAGCCAAAAGCTATAATGTGATAAGAAATTAGAATTTCAAT
>CAZWSP010000212.1:0-3565 GCA_964636585.1 uncultured Antarcticibacterium sp. | reverse complement strand
AAATTAAAAGAAAGCACGCTTTTAAAAGTCACATCTTAACAAAGAAGTCTAAAAAACGTAAGCTTGCTCTAACCCACAGTACTTTAGTACATGAGGCAGATGAGAAAAATATCAAAACTCAACTACGTTTAAAGTAGATTGCAGTTTTTGATGGTTTAAACTATTTAAAAACCCTGGGGTTGGGCAATGAAAGTATTCAGAATTAATAATTTATGAATCGCCTGCTTCAAAAACAATTAAAATTATGCCAAGATCAGTAAATTCAGTTGCCAAGAGAGCCAGAAGAAAAAAGGTTCTTAAGCAAGCAAAAGGTTACTTTGGACGTCGTAAAAACGTTTGGACTGTAGCTAAAAACGCGGTAGATAAAGCAATGTTATATGCTTATAGAGACCGTAAGACCAAGAAAAGAAATTTCCGTTCTCTTTGGATCGTGCGTATTAATGCAGGAGCTAGAATGCATGGGATGTCTTATTCACAGTTTATGGGAGGTTTAAAAACTGCCAATATCGGTTTAAACCGTAAGGTTTTAGCAGATTTAGCAATGAACCATCCAGATGCGTTTGAAGCTATAGTAAACAAAGTAAAATAATATTTTTCACGATTAACGTTCTTATATATCAAAAACTCGCTCCAATGGAGCGAGTTTTTTTTTGCTAGTATCTGGTAATATTGAATAAATATTATTTTTATAATTTTCAGAATTAATCCAATTCGATTCAGAATAAATCTTTATTAATGTTGCTCCCACAAAATTATTTATCTAATCGAGATCCTGATTATTTTCTTTATCAGCTTCCAGATAATCCTTCACATATAATTCCTTAATAATAACAAGTAGGGCAGCTAGAATTGGTGTTGCCAATATGAGACCTAAAATTCCGGTAAGCACTCCTAGAAGTACCATCCAAAAAAGTGTTAGTGCCGGAGGGAGATGAACCATTTTCTTCTCGATCATAGGTGTGATCAAATAACTTTCCACTATCTGAATTCCAAAATAAAGAATTAGAACATAAATATACATGTTGCCACCTTGCATTAAAGCGATCAACACCGCAGGAACCAAAGCGAGATATGGACCTATATTAGGAATGAATGAAAATAAAGCCGCTATAAATGCCAAAGCATATGGCATAGGCATACCAAGAATTTCAAGACCAATTGCGGTAAAAACTCCCACAACAAGCATAGAAAATAATTTGGCAATCATCCACATGCTAAGAGATTTTTGCGTTTGTTCCATCACTTCTCTCAACCTGGAACGAGAATTTAAAGGGAACAACCTAATAAAACCTTTTGTATAAATACTTGGACTAGCCGCTAAAAATATTCCAGTAACAATTATTATAAAGAAATTGGCTATCGCCCCTACGGTTGTAGAAAAAGAGCCCACAATTTTGGACATAACTTCATCCCTATTTTTTAATAAATCGCCTAGATCTGTTGGAAGCTGATTAAATAAGCTTTGCCCAATAGAAGTTTGAGAAATTTGTTCCTTGAGATTCTGAAGAGATCTTGGTAAAGTTTCGGTCATTTCCTTAGCTTGATCAACCATAGATTGACCTATCAATAGAACAATTAAATAAAACAGCACCGTAATGAATAGGAGCACAAGAAATAATGCCAACCCATATTTTAAGGGAGTTTTTCTAACTATCCAAGCACAAGCAAAATTTAATAACACCGAAAAAAAGATTCCAGCAAAAACTAACAGGAAAAAATTAGTATGAAAAATAAGAAGAGCAAATGCAGAAAGCATAAGCAAGGCGATAAAAATTGTTTTGGTGATTCTCCGGTTGAAATCATCTGCTTTTTCCATAATAAATAATAGCAATTACTCTTTTAGGTCTTTTGTTTTTTCTTTTTGGCAGCGGGAAATAAAACATTATTTAAAATAAGTCGGTATCCCGGAGAAGTTGCATGCAATTCTAACTCCGTTTTTGGATCTCCAACCCTATGCTGATAATCTTCAGGGTCATGACCTCCATAGAATGTGTAAAATCCTCTTCCTTTAATTCCGTGAATGTAACGAGCTTCTTCATTCAACTTATTTTCGGCAAGAACAAGCACATTCGATTTTAATGTGGTCTTATTAAATGCGGTAGTTTGTCCCATAAAACCTTTCACCAAACTTGTATGATTTTGATTGAGCATCGTTGGAACTGGATCCCATTTGGCAGAAAATTCCATCAAGGTAAAATAATCAGATTCTGCAGGAATTTGCCTTTTATCGGTCATATCTATAGAAGAGAACTCATACTCCATAGGACTTCTTTCTAAAATGAAATTGGTAAACGCAAAAGTATTCTCAAATTGAATTTTAGATTGATATCCCGGTTCACTTGGATCTCCATCGAACATAGGTTCAGCAATATCTACACCTTCTGCTGCCAATGCAATATCAAAACTATCTGTAGCGCTGCACATTGCAAACATAAATCCACCGCCAATTACATAATCTCTAATCTTTAAAGCAACTGCTAATTTCTCTTCGGAAACCTTTTGATAACCCAGTTTTATTGCCAACGCTTCGGCTTCTCTTTTTTCTTCAATATACCAAGGTGTAGTTCGATAGTTTCTGTAAAATTTACCATACTGCCCTGTAAAATCTTCATGATGTAAATGCAGCCAATCATAAAGTAACAAGGCGTCGCCTAAGACTTCAGTATCATAAATAGTTGTATATGGAATTTCAGCATAAGTTAATACCATAGTTACCGCATCGTCCCAAGGTTTATTTCCTTGCGGAGCATAAACTGCAATTCTTGGAGCTTTTTCTAAGATCACAGCTTCCATATTCCTAGATGGACTTTGTATTTCTTCTAACACTGAAACCGCCTTAGCATCGCTTAAAACTTCAAAAGAAACACCACGAATCTTACATTCTCTTCGCAACGCATCGGTATCTGAAATTAAAAAAGAACCTCCTCTGTAATTCAGCAGCCATTGCACTTTTAAATTATTCTGAAGCGCATAATAAGTAATCCCATAGGCCTTAAGGTGATTAACCTGAGTTTCGGCATCCATCGGAATTAAAATCTGGGAGGCATTTATCTGAAGTGATGCCAAAAAGAAACCCAGCATTAAGATTAAACTCTTAATACTGGGCTTCAGGCATTTATTTTGGTTGGAATAGAAAACACTATTTACACAACAACAAGTAGGTATAGATTTGTTATAAGGCGAACTGATTACATTGAAGTAAGATTCATATTTGTTTTTAAAAAGGGACGTCGCTGTCATCATCGTTAAAATCGTCATTCATAGAGCTTCCAAAGGCTTCTGCAGCACTTGGATTTGGCAAATTATGACTTTTAAAAGTATCATCGTTTGCTGCTTCATTCATTTTGGAATGAAATTCCCCGAATGGAGAATCAAAGTCATCTAAGTTATCAAATTTACCAAGATGTCCAACAAATTTAAGACGGATACTTTCTAACCCACCATTACGGTGTTTTGCAACAATAAACTCTCCTTGACCAGCGGTTGGAGAACGTTCTTCATCATCCCATTCATCTATCTTGTAATACTCGGGGCGGTAGATAAACGAAACGATATCGGCATCTTG
>CAZWSP010000211.1:0-3648 GCA_964636585.1 uncultured Antarcticibacterium sp. | reverse complement strand
TGTCGCATCTCTTGCCGGTATATTTCTTAACTTGCGGCACCGGTACAGAGAATTCAACAAAATCCCCATTTTCTCCCCTGAATACGAAAGCGTTGTCAAAACCGAAATCTTTCTCCAGGTTGCCGGCGAATGCAGAAAATTTGAAGCTTTCCATAAAGACCTTGACTATTGGCGCATCTCCGGGCACAACCATCGCGGTTTTTGCGAAGTCCTTATGTATTCTTAGGATAATAGCTGGTTTTTTCTCCTGCCATGACAGTTCATACAAACATTTAAAGAAGGAATCCCTGAATGTTTAGATGTTCTAGCTGAAGAGTGACAGTACTTACATTCAATTTGGTTATCACCAGCGTGAATTCTGTGAGAATAATGAATTGGTTGTATTGGTTGGTAACCTTGATCTACCCCAACCTGCATAAAGAAACCGTAAACCATATATCCACTTGCAAGCAGAACGATCACTGCAGTAACCAATACTAAAAATTGATTCTCTACAAAAGATTTATAAAGTGGCTTTCTTTCTGTTTTAACAGGAAGCGCTACCCCACTTGCAACTGCAAATTTTCTTAAAGTTTTATTTACTAAGAACAAGATCGCCAATAGCATTAATAGCACAAACGCAAGAATGGCCAAAATAACTGTATTGGAAACTCCTCCACCAGAACCAGCATCGGCAGTTGGACCACCCGTTGCCGCAGCAATTGGAGTTGGTTTAGGTTGCTCTACATAAGCAAGAATATCTCCTATCTCTACTTGAGTAAGCTGAGGAAAAGCCGGCATAGCCGTTTTATTGTACTCTTCATAAATTGCAACAGCCTGAGGATCTCCAGAAGCGATCATTGCTGCAGAATTGCTAATCCAAGATTCTATCCACTGCAAAGAGTGCCTATCTGTCACTCCATTAAGAGCCGGACCGATAGATTTTGAGTAAGGCTTGTGACAAGCAGCACACAAAGAATTAAATAATGATTTACCATTTGCAACATCCCCATTGCCAGTTTCTGTTGCTGCAGCCTCGACAGGTTGATCTGCGGCAGCCGGATCTGGAGCATCCTGAGCATGAATTAAATTGGTAAAAGAAAGCAGGAACACCACTGATAGTAACAGTAGTCTCGAAGTTGAATGGCGGAATTTCACCTTTTTCATATTGTAAGTTGAATTAACGTCTTATGTTTGGCACGATATTTTATAATTATTGTTTAGTTATAATCATAAAAATCTAAGTTACCGCACCCCTAAAATTCAGGCACAAAAGTAACACTTAAAGTCGATTTGGGAAATGTTGCAGAAGTGTTAACACGTAATTTATATTAGTTCTAAATAATAAAATCACACCACATTCAGTTATTTAATTTTACTTTTACACCAAACCTTTTTATAATGAGAATATTAAAATTTAAAGATTGCATTTTTATAGGGATTTTAGCACTTGGATCACACCAAATTGGGATGGCTCAAACTGGTAAAGTTAACATACAACAGGATTCAAATCTTCCTAGTTTACTAGAAATGAAGTCGGAAATGACCAAAGATGGCAAATTAGGTGAGCGCTATAAAATTCAGTTGTACTATGGTGATAACAATGCAGCGAGTAATGTGATCAAAAACTTTAGAGCTCAATATGCTGGATGGCCTTCTCAAATTATTTATGAGACCCCAAACTATAAAGTATGGGTAGGAGACTTCAGAAATAAATTAGAAGCAGATCGCGCACTTTTAAAAATAAAAGGAGACTTTCCTTCGGCATTTATTCCGAAGCCACAACGAGGATAAATTCATTTCTTGCGCAAAAGAAGATTAGGGGATTTTTTTGATTTCCGATTCTTTTCTAAACACAACATCACATAAAAAAAGAGGCTGTCTGGATAAATCCTAACAGCCTCTTTTTATTTGTTATGATAAAGATTTACTTTTTCATCTTCTTTTTAACAGCGATTTCTTGGTAACCTTCAATTACATCACCTTCTTTAATATCATTGTAGTTCTTGATCTGCATACCACAATCATATCCTTTAGAAACTTCCTTAACATCATCTTTAAATCTACGTAGGGCAATAAGTTCACCAGTGTGTACTACTACTCCATCACGTATCAATCTAATTCCTTCGTTTCTGAAGATCTTACCAGATGTTACCATACAACCTGCAATAGTTCCAATTTTAGAGATCTTGAATAATTCTCTAATCTCTGCAGTACCAGTGATCTCTTCTTTCATTTCAGGAGATAACATTCCTTCCATTGCATCTCTAAGATCGTTGATGGCATCGTAGATAATAGAGTATGTTCTGATATCTATTTCTTCCTTATCTGCAATTTGTCTTGCATTACCAGCTGGTCTCACGTTAAATCCGATAATAACGGCGTCTGAAGCCGAAGCTAACAACACATCACTTTCGGTAATAGGACCAACTCCTTTATGTATAATATTAACCTGAATCTCTTCTGTAGATAATTTCTGGAAACTGTCTGTTAATGCTTCCACAGATCCATCCACATCCCCTTTCAAGATAATATTGATCTCTTTAAATTCTCCTAAAGCAATACGTCTACCAATTTCATCAAGGGTGATATGACGTTGCGTTCTTACAGATTGTTCTCTTTGCAATTGTGTACGTTTCGCTGCAATATCTTTTGCTTCACGTTCATCTAACATTACTCTAAACTTATCACCAGCTTGAGGTGCTCCGTCTAGACCTAATATAGATACCGGTGTTGCTGGACCAGCAATTGAAACATCTTTTCCACGCTCATCTTGCATTGCTTTAACCTTACCACTATGGCGACCAGCTAAAACATAATCTCCTACTTTTAAAGATCCATCTTGAACTAAGATAGTAGATACATATCCTCTACCTTTATCTAAGAATGCTTCTACAACAGTTCCTTTTGCAGGTTTGTTAGGATTCGCTTGTAGTTCTAGAAGCTCTGCTTCTAATAATACTTTTTCTAGCAATTCCTTAACTCCGTTCCCTGTTTTAGCGGAAATATCATGAGATTGAATTTTACCACCCCAGTCTTCTACAAGAAGATTCATCTGAGCTAGTTTTTCTTTTATCTTTTCTGGATTCGCCGTTGGCAAATCTGATTTGTTGATTGCAAATACTATTGGTACTCCCGCTGCTTGAGCATGAGATATAGCTTCTTTTGTTTGCGGCATCACATCATCATCTGCTGCAATTACAATAATTGCAATATCTGTAACTTGTGCACCCCTTGCACGCATCGCGGTAAAGGCCTCGTGACCTGGTGTATCTAAAAATGCTATTTTTTGACCACTGCTAAGTTCTACCCCGTAAGCACCAATATGTTGTGTAATTCCACCGCTTTCACCTGCAATTACATTTTCTTCTCTAATATAATCCAAAAGGGAAGTTTTACCGTGATCTACGTGTCCCATTACAGTTACAATAGGAGCTCTAGAAACCAAATCTTCTGGTTTATCTGCATCCTCTTCTGCTGCAACTTCGATATCTGCGGAAACAAATTCGACTTCAAAGTCAAATTCACTTGCTACGATAGATAATGTTTCAGCATCTAAACGCTGATTCATTGTAACCATCATCCCAAGAGACATACATGCAGAGATAATTTTTGTTACTGGCACATCCATCATCGTTGCAACTTCACTTACAGTAACAAATTCTGTCA
>CAZWSP010000210.1:0-3700 GCA_964636585.1 uncultured Antarcticibacterium sp. | reverse complement strand
AATATTTTAGATTTAAAACAGGAATTTTTGGAATATGTAGAAATTGAAAGAGGAAGAAGTGTAAAAACTGTTGAAAACTATGATCGCTATTTACAGCGTTTCTTTAAACAGCAGGAAATTTCCAAAGAATCTGATATAACAGAACGATCTGTAAGGGATTTTAGGCTTTGGCTTAACCGGCAAATCGCGAATCCGCATAAAAACAAAAGTGGGACTATTAAAAAAAGGACCCAAAATTACTATTTGATAGCAATCAGGTCTTTTTTGAAGTTTTTAGCTAAAAGAGGTTATAAATCACTAGCGCCAGACAAAATTGAACTTGCAAAAGTCGAGGAAAGATCAATAGACCTAATAACTATCGAGGAATTGAATAAAATTCTACTTGGACCCGATACATCTACCCTAAAGGGTCTAAGAGACAGGTCATTGATGGAAATGCTGTTTTCTACAGGTTTACGTGTGTCCGAGCTATGTTCGCTTGATAGGGACCTTGATTTAACTAGGGATGAATTCCCTATTCGTGGAAAAGGAGAAAAAATTAGAGTGGTTTTTCTGTCAGAATATGCAAAAGATATCTTAAAACAGTATTTAAATAAGAGAGAAGACATGGATGAAGCAATGTTCGTTAGAATTGCAGGCAAAGGTGGTGATAAAAATCTTGGTAAATTAAATTCAATCAGACTAACCCCAAGATCCATAGAAAGGATAGTTAAATTTTATGCTATTAAAGCTGGAATTTCTAAAAAAGTGAGTCCCCATGTCATTAGGCACAGCTTTGCCACCGACCTACTATCTAATGGAGCTGATCTAAGGTCTGTTCAGGCATTATTGGGACACGCTAATATTACTACTACACAGGTTTACACACACGTGACAGATAGGCACCTAAAGGAAATACATAAAAAGTTCCATTCTCAAAAAAAAGATTAATTGGCATAAAAATAATTTTAATCAGATAAATCTAATTTGATATAATTTTAATATTAAAAATAGCTAATCTTTAATATTAGCTTTAGTTTTTATATAACTACTGCTATAATTTTTCTATGAAAATAATATCCTGGAATGTAAACGGAATTAGAGCTTGGTATAAAAAAGGTTCGTTTGATCTACTTATAAAAAAATCTCCAGATTTTATATGTTTGCAAGAAACAAAAGCTCATCCTGATCAGCTTGAAAAAGATTTCCCGGAAATATTCAAACCAAATGGTTATGAATCATATTTTGACTGGTCAAAAATAAGAAAAGGATATAGTGGAGTAGTAACATATACGAAAGTAAAACCAGATAAAGTAACGTTTGGTCTAGGAGATAAGGAATTTGACCAAGAAGGTCGACAAGTAAATTTATTTTTTAAAAAATTTGTCTTGATAAATTGCTATTTCCCAAATGGAGGCAAATCAAAAGAACATTTTGACTTTAAACTTAAGTATTATAAAAAATTTCTGTCATTTGTGAATAAATTAGAAAATGATGGTTATAGTGTTGTATTTGTTGGTGATTTCAATGTGGCTCATAATGAAATTGATCTTGCAAGACCAAAGGAGAATGAGAAAAGTATAGGTTTTTTGCCAGCTGAAAGACAATGGGTAGACTCCTTAGAAGAAAATAATTTTGTCGATACATTTCGAGAAACTCACCCATTAAAAGTGCAGTATTCTTGGTGGGATATGAAAACAAGATCAAGAGACCGAAATGTAGGTTGGAGACTAGATTATATTTTTGTTAGTAATGATTTATTTAGTAAGGTAAATAATAGCTTAATTCATGACAGTATATTCGGGTCTGATCATTGCCCCGTCTCTTTGGATATAAATTTAAATATATAAATAAAAAAACACCTGAAAGTTTTCTGAAAAAAGCGGTGGAATAAAATAAAAAGTGAGAGTTAAATGGGTTGGGATCAATATTTAATTGTTGATTTTGTATATTACAAAATCTTTTTTTTATTCCATATTTTAAAACTTTTAGATGTTTTTTGATGGTTCTGCCGTGAAAGCTCCGCTTAAATTAAAAGTACAAAGTGACTAACATGCGCACTTGGCAGATTATTTGAAAGAACTTGAATGTGCTAACCTGTTACTATTATATTTCATAAAGGACATTTGTAAAGGACATAATTGTGGATAACTTTTCAATATGTCTTTTACTTTACATGTCTTTTATTTCTAAGTTCTTTTAGTTCGTTATTTTCGGAAAATTCCTTGGCTTCTTTTGCACCAAGTGACATTTTTAATAATTGGTTATCATCTAATTTATTCAGTTCTGAAGCCTTATCTAGCAAGGTTTCATGAACATTTTGTTTTGGGTCATCTAAAACATTTTCCAATAGCAGAATCAATATCTGACCTATTTTTGGGCCAGGATTTATGCCTAGTTTGTTCATTAAATCATTACCATCGATATTCAACATGTCTACTGAAATTGGGTCTCGCATTACTTCGTCAATCATAGATTGGAATTTTCTGAATCTGTATGGTTCCTCTTTGGGTCTTCCTGATCCAATTCTGTCGCATTTTCTAAGGTTAATTAAATCCCATATATTATCCTTCCCTACTTTTGTGATCAATCTTCTAACCGCAGATAAGCTTATTTCTTCGGTATCAGAGAAAAACATATGCCACCTAACCAATTTAGATGTTTTATCGATAATTTCTTTTGAATAGTTAAGATTTTTTAGTGTTTCATATGTAACCCTGCTACTTATTACTTCATGTCCAAAAAAAGTTGTCTTACCTGCTTGATCCCTTTTTGATGGTGGTTTACCGATATCATGAAACAGTGCAGCTAGTCTTATTTCAAGGCTGTATTGCTTGTCTGCTGCGTGCTGCAGGGCTCTCAAAGAGTGCTCCCAAACATCATATTTGTGAGCCTTCTTATTTTGCTGTACATCTACCATTGTATTGAAAACAGGAGAAATATAGTCTAATATACCAAGCTTTTGGGCCATTACTAGGCCAATCATAGGATTATCAGACATGATTATTTTGTTAAACTCATCCCTAACTCTTTCACGTGAAACATGTGAAAGTAAATCTCTATTCTTAATAATACTTGCAAACGTTTCAGAATCTATAACAAAGCCAAGTTCTGCTGAGAATCTAATTGCTCGGAGCATCCTTAAAGCATCTTCAGAAAATCTTTCGTCTGGGTTACCTACAGTCTTTATAATCCCCTGCTCCAGATCCTGCTGTCCTTTATAAAGATCAATCAAATGTCCTTTATTAGGGTTAAAAGACATTGCATTAATTGTAAAGTCTCTCCTCTTTAGATCATCTTTAATATCGTTGCTGAAACTCACAATTTTTGGATGTCTGTTGTCAGAATAATCACTCTCAAGTCTATAAGGAGTTATTTCAATTATTTTTAAATTAGGATTTTCTGACCTAGTTTTTACTCCAACAGTACCGAAATCATTTTCATAAACGTGATCTTCGAATAATGACTGAATTTCTTCAGGTTTTGCATTTGTGGTAAGATCCCAATCTTTTGGGTTCTTGCCAAGTATTAGGTCCCTTACACATCCACCAACTAAAAAGGCCTCAAAATTAGATTTCTCTAAAATAGTTATTATTTCCAACACTTCATTAGGAATTTTTGAACTTATATTGTTATCACTTATGTTATTCATGAAACAGTTAATTAGATTCTGTAAAACTTCTTGACAATATCATAGTATATTTTAATAAAAATAGCTAAT
>CAZWSP010000209.1:0-3712 GCA_964636585.1 uncultured Antarcticibacterium sp. | reverse complement strand
TGCTAACTGCTAACTGCTAACTGCTAACTGCTAACTACTAACTGCTAACTGCTAACTACTAACTGCTAACTGCTAATTGGATTTACCAACTACCACCGGCGCCACCACCACCAAATCCTCCACCGCCGAAGCCGCCACCAAAGCCGCCGCCTCCGCCACCAAAACCTCCACCAGAACTTCTTCCGCCAAAGCTTCCGCCACCCATAGCACCTCTTCCAAGGCTGCTTAAGATAATTGCGTCTAATAAGGTGCTTCCCATTCCGCCTCTGCTTCCCGGTCCGCCTTTATTATTTCTATTCTTCTTTGCAAGAGAAATAAGGAAAATCACAAAGATGATCCCCATTACAATTAAGTTCATTGGAATTCCGCTTGGCCCTTGCTTGCTAACTCGAGACCCTTGAAAAGAACCATCTAGTACTTGAAAGATGGCTGTGGTTCCATTGTCCAGACCTAGGTAAAAATTTCCATTTTTAAAATCTGGCAAAATGATATTCTCAATAATATCCTTGGTATTAAAGTCGGTTAGATATTCTTCAAGACCGTAACCAGTAGTTATCCAGATCTTTCTGTCTGCTTTAGATAATAGTATTAAGAGTCCGTTATCTTCTTTTGCTTGCCCGATTCCCCATTCTTGTGCCCACTTTGGTGCATACAAACCGATATATTCTCCGTTAAGAGATTCAATGGTTGCAATTACAATTTGAGTAGAGGTGGTATCTGCATAGCTAATTAATTTCTGCTCAAGCATCTGCTCTTCAGAAGGTGTAAGCATATCTGCAGAATCATAGATACTGGTTTGTTCTTTTGGTTTTGGTGGGACTTCTAACTGCGCCACCGCATCTAAAGAAAATGTGAGTAAAAATAAAAGTGTAACTAGAATTGAAAGTTTGGAATTCAGCATTTATCCTTTAGATATAGTATTGGGAAGTTCATTAACATCATTTTCGCTCCAAGGAAAATGTTTTTGCAATTCTTTACCGGCACTTAAAATACCATCTATAAGACCTTGCTTAAAATTTCCCGATTTAAATTGGGCAACAATTGCATCTTTAGTGCTTTCCCAAAAATCTGTGGAAACTACACTATTTATTCCACTATCTCCATAGATAACAAAATCGCGATCTTCTACTGCCACATAAATTAGAACTCCGTTCTCTTCTTTGGTATTATCCATCTTTAAAAGATGAAAAACTTCCATGGAGCGCTCAAATATATCTGTCGCTCCATGGGTTTTTTCTATGTGTACACGGATCTCTCCTGAAGTAGATTTTTCTGCTTTACGAATTGCTTCAACTATTTCCTCTTCTTCCTTTTTGGACAGAAAATCTTCTACTTTGCTCATATGCTATTTAGTTAAAATCGAATTCTACATCTGGAGCATTTTCAGAACCAGCATCTGCTTCATATCGTACCATCTGATCGAATCCAAACCAACCCGCAAAAATAGTATTTGGGAATTGACGCACGTATTTGTTATACTCCGTTACCGCAGCATTGTATCTGTCTCTGGCAACATTTATTCTGTTTTCTGTTCCTTCTAATTGAGATTGTAACTGAAGAAAGTTCTGGTTTGCTTTTAGATCTGGATATCTTTCTACTGTAACTAGTAATCTCGATAAAGCTGAAGAAACACCACTTTGAGCTTGTTGGTATTGTGCCATTTGCTCTGGGGTAATATTGGTAGGATCTATGGTAACTTGTGTTGCTTTAGATCTTGCTTCAATTACATCTGTAAGAGTTCCGCGTTCAAAATCTGCAGCTCCTTCTACGGTTTTAACTAAATTTCCAATAAGATCGTTTCTACGTTGATAAGAACTTTCTACATTAGACCATGTTTCTCTGGCATCTTCTTGTTTTACAATTGCGGTGTTATTAAATCCTTTTAAACTGGTATATACGATGATACCTAAGACAACGATTATAATTACTGGTATAAGCCACTTTTTCATGTTATAACTGATTTTTGATTTTGGTTAGTTCTGATTTTATTGTTTGTAATTTTCTGATGATTTCAAAGTTGGTAAGCGTTTTCTTTTTTTCTTCCTTCAAATGAATTTTTGCACCTTCTAAAGTAAAACCTCTTTCTTTTACTAAATGGAAGATAAGCTCTAAATTTTTAATGTCTTGAGGGGTAAATAATCTATTCCCTTTTGCATTTTTTTTAGGCTTTAAGGCATCAAATTCCTTTTCCCAAAATCTGATAAGTGAGGTGTTAACTCCAAAAGCATCGGCTACTTCGCCAATTGCATAATATCTTTTTTCCGGTAGGTCTATGTGCATTAATCTAAAGATTGGTTTTCCTGTTGTGCTTTTATCAGGATAAGATCGAATTCTTCTGGAGATAGATTTCCGTAGTAAAAGTTTATAGGGTTAATTCTATCTTCATTCATGAATATTTCATAATGTAAATGAGGTGCTTCAGATCTTCCTGTGCTTCCCACAAATCCAATAACATCCCCACGTTTCACTCGCTGTCCTGCACGAACATTATATTTGTATAAATGTCCGTATAAACTAGTGTAACCATATCCATGATCTATTCTAATATGATTTCCGTAGCCAGTAGATTTGTTATCTGCCCTTTCTACACGACCATCTCCGGTTGCATAAATAGGAGTTCCACGAGGAGCAGAGAAATCCATTCCGTAATGGAACTTTTTCACCTTGGTAAAAGGGTCACTTCTCCATCCATATCCAGAGGCAATACGTTTCAAATTTTCATTCTTCACCGGTTGAATTGCTGGAATGGCAGCAAGTAATTTTTCCTTTTCTTCAGCTAACACTGCAATTTCATCAAGAGATTTAGATTGTACCACAATTTGCTTGGTAAGAATATCCATTCTCTTATTAGTCTCTGTGATCAATTTAGAATTTTCATAGCCTTCTAGATTTCTATATCTGTTAATTCCTCCAAATCCAGCTTTACGCTGTTCTTCTGGAATAGGATTAGATTCGAAATATAAACGATAGATGTTATTATCTCTATCCTCAACATTTGCCAAAACGTTTTCGATCTGGTCCATTTTTTTGTTGATGATATTGTATTGAAGCTGCATGTTTTGCAATTCCCTTTTAAGAGCCATCTCCTTTGGAGTTTCAATTTGGGGAATATTAATATAAATCACTAATAAAATAAACCCAGCAAGAAAAGCTCCGGCTAGACCTAATAAGGCTATCCCGAATTTTCTCCCACTTTTATGCTCTATTTTTTTATAGGCAAGTGTTTCACTATCGTAATAATATTTAACCTTCGACATAAATTAAAATTATGCTATTTTTGCGAGTATAAACCTTGCAAAAATCATGCAATGGGTAATGTGTAACGAACAAAGATAAAAATTGTTTTCACACGCTCATAATTAATTAATTATTTGACTTTTTTCAGCATATGAAATCTCAAGAGATACGTTTAAAATACTTAGAATTCTTTAAATCTAAATCCCACGAAATTGTAGCTTCTGCTCCAATGGTTATTAAGGACGATCCTACCTTAATGTTTACCAACGCAGGAATGAACCAATTTAAGGAATATTTTCTAGGTAATACGGTTCCTAAGCATTCCAGAGTAACAGATACGCAAAAATGTTTGCGAGTTAGTGGGAAACATAATGATCTTGAGGAAGTTGGGATGGATACCTATCATCACACAATGTTCGAGATGCTCGGGAATTGGAGTTTCGGCGACTATTTTAAAAAGGAAGCCCTCGATTGG
>CAZWSP010000208.1:0-3785 GCA_964636585.1 uncultured Antarcticibacterium sp. | reverse complement strand
TTGAATAAAACATGACTTTTCTGCTCTTTTTTATGTCGAACTCACGTTAAATAATGCCCAAACAGCAATTGATAACAGGCCCTCTACATTAAATGTGCGCATGTTTATTTTTTTAGGACAGTAACTCTTTCTTTTTGAATTAAATAATTATTTCAAATAAACATTTTAAAAAGGCAGTCATTTAAAATACTGCCTTTTTTAATTTTGTCATTTTGAATTCAATAGATCTTTACACAATTATATATCGAAAATCACCCTTCAATGACTTTCAAATTCAAATTTACATAGTATATCATACTTTTAATGACTCTTCCTGAAATGATTTGGGCTAAATCCAGTTTTGTTTTTGAATAATTTACTAAAATGTTGTGGATATTTAAATCCTAAAGAATAGGCAATCTCACTAATCGATTCATTTGAATTTAATAAATTGATTTTGGATCTGTTAACTATATATAGATGAACATGCTCTATAAAACTTTTTCCAGTTTCCTTTTTTAATAAATCGCTTAGATATTTTCCGGACATATTTAAAGCTTTCCCACATTCATCCAATGAAGGAATTCCTATGTCAATATGCTTATTGCCATCAAAATATTGTTTTAAATATTTCTCAAATTTTGAGTGGTAATCCTTATTAAAATTAGTTCTGCTTAAAAACTGACGGTCGTAAAACCTTTGACTATACTTTAGAATAGATTCCAAATGGTGACAAATAATATCTAAGCTGTGTTCGTCTTGCTGTTGGTTCAGTTCATATTCAATTTTGTTAGCAAATTCCTTTAATATTAATTTTTCTTCTTCAGATAAGTGCAAAGCTTCACAAAACTCATAATCAAAAAATGAATAATTAGAAATTGCATTCCCTAGGCTTGAATTTTGTATTAAATCTGGATGAAATACCACAGACCATCCTGCCAAATCTGGTTCTTCAGTATTGGAAGGAATTATAACCTGTCCGGGAGATATAAAAACCATGGTTCCTTCATCATAATCATAATGATTTCTACCATATTGTAAAATGCATTTAAGACCTTCCTTTAGTGCTATAATATACAAATCACTTACCATTCGGATATCTTCAATGGACAAACTTTTTTGAGGTCTATTTTTAACTACGGAAATTAAGGGATGTGAAGGTTTATCAATACCTAACATCGCATGAATATCGGCGACGCTTTTTATGTTGATTATTTTAGTCATTTCTGATGGACACAATATATACCGATATAATAATTATTTCAAACCAAGAATTTAACAATTGGTGTTTTATATTATAAAATTTTATTCTGAAAATGAGTTTGCAATTTAGAAAATATTGCTAAAATAAATGCTTTAAAAATTTGAAAATCTCAACAAAATCTAAAAAAGCATTCTAAAAAAAACGGCAATATCCTACCATTCGAAGTTGAAAAAAATAAGCCCCGTTAAATTATCAATAAGTCATGGTCTCATCATTTATTTAGATTGAAATATAGGTTGGTTCCAATAATTTACTTTAGCGTTCCTCTTGGACCTTCCCATCAGTATATAAAGCACATTACAATGTATTGCACCTATTTTTTATACCCTATTGATATAAAATCAAACATCCAAAATTTTAATTTGAACCAATTTTACAAATTATTGAACCTAAGTTAAAAGAAAAACATTTTTTTATGTTCCAATTTTGCCATGTTGATATGGTATTTAAAAAACTTAAAATTATGAATGAATTTAAAGCCAAATACGGAGATTATGCTCTTATAACAGGGGCTTCATCTGTCATAGGTGAAGAATTTGCAAAACAACTTGCAAGCAAAGGTCTTAACCTAATATTGATAGCCAGAAGTAAGGATAAACTAGAAGAATTGCCTCACTTAAGATAATTTTCAGTTATAATACATTAAAGTAGCTCTCTTACGCTATCATTATTAAATGTGTTTAAAAAAAGTGTGAAATTTTTAAGAAATTGCCTTCATTAATTCACTTATTACAGAATAAAACCATAAAAATAAATAGTATATCAAAATGATATTTTACATTTAAATTTTGGAAAATAAATTTAGAATCGAAATAAACTGAAACAGTATTTATTTGAATAAAATTATTGTGATTCCTACACTTTAATTCTTAAAGTTAATGCTTTTTTTAAATTATAGGTAATTACGGATAATCAAAACAAATTAAAAACAAATTTGCTTTTTGAATTTTCTTGTCAAATAAAACTTAAGTCTAGTGGTTAACTATGATATAAAATGGTTGAATTTGAACTAATTCAGTTCGTTTTCTGAATAGAATAACAATCTTTTAACCTTTGCATATCCTCACCTACCTTTCGTTCTATAACCCTAGCATAAATTTGGGTGGTTACAATTTTGGTATGTCCTAACATTTTAGACACAGTCTCAATAGGAACCCCATTGCTCAAGGTTACTGTTGTTGCAAAAGAATGACGAGCCATGTGGAAAGTAAGATTCTTGGAAATACCACACAAATCAGCTACCTCCTTTAGATAGCTATTTAATTTTTGATTTGACATATGTGGCATCAAGCTGTTTTCAAATTTTGTTCTAGGATGATCTTCATACTTTTTTATCAATGATTCAACAACCGGCAACAAAGGTATTTTTACAGGAGTCTTTGTTTTCATCCTTTCCGTCATTATCCAATGATTCCCGTCAATTCCTATTTGGATATTATCTCTTTTAAGCTTCATAATATCTACATAGGACATTCCTGTATAACATCCGAAAACGAACAGGTCCTTTACTGTCATAAGTCTTTCTAAACTGCAATTCAAGTTCTCAATTCTTTGAAGTTCTATTTCAGTAAGAAATTCACGCTCTTTCTTCTCCAGTTTTGGCTTGAACTGGACAAAAGGATCACGGTCAATCCATTCCATATTATAAGCAAGAGTTATCATTTTCCTTAATCTTTGGATATGCTTCATTGCAGCATTGTTGCCTATCTTGCCTTGTGAAGATCTCGATTGATAGCCTCTTAAGAAACTCTCAAGACCAATGATAAACCCATAGTCTAAATTTTGTAGGTACAAATCTGAAACTTTGTACTTTTCATTTAAGTATGCCAAAATATGTTTCTGGGTAGTTTTGTAATGCCCCATGGTATTGGCTTTTAGTTTATGGGCCATAACCTTATTGTGATAATCAAAGATATCGTTAAGAAAATAATGCATTTTATCCTCTCCCAAATATCTCGCCTTGATCAAGTCTGCTGTAAGCACTCTTTTTTCTGCCTTTAAATCACGATAGCACTGGACTATCCCCGATTTTACTTCATCTAGGTATAGATTAATCTCTTTAGTAGATGGACTATTCCCCCTTACTTTTTGGGATTTGGGATCCCAAGCTCCAATATCTACTTTATGCTTTAGACTGAAATTGACCCTTTTTCCGTTTACTGTAATTCGGGCATATATCCCTGTTTGATTGTTTATTGCCCGCTTGGCATAAATCCAAAAAAGTACCGAAAAGGTTAAAGAAGTACGCATAGTTGTCGTCTTTTGATTATTAAACATTCATTGAGACGAAAGTCAAATCAACTATAACAAGGGTTGTTCTAAAATCTAGGTTTAATTTTTAACTATGTTGACGATTAAAAATAAACTGTTGACGATTTGTTGACATTTAAAGTTAAATATTATATTTTAAAATATAACCCTAAAAACGATAAAACCCCGCTAATCATATAATTAGCGGGGTTTTGATTTTAAATGATGCTTTAAAAAGCGGTCTGGACGGGACTCGAACCCGCGACCTTCGCCGTGACAGGGCGACATTCTA
>CAZWSP010000207.1:0-3895 GCA_964636585.1 uncultured Antarcticibacterium sp. | reverse complement strand
TATTCCTAAGACCTGTCCGGTTACCCAAGTGCTTTTATCAGATAATAAGAATTCAACTACATTGGCGATATCCTGTGGTTCCCCAACGCGTTTTAAAGGATGGCGTTCTCCCATTTTTTCCACCTTAGTTTCATTGGAAAGCAATTTTTCTGAAAGCTTCGTGTTGGTTAGCGATGGCGCAATAACATTCACCCTAAAACTTGGTGCATACTCTGCAGCTAAAGATTTGGCAAAACCTTCAATTGCACTTTTTGAAGCTGCTATACTTGTATGAAAAGGCATTCCGACTTTTGCTGCAACGGTGCTGAAAAATACTAAACTGGCTTGATCAGATTTCTTTAATTTTGGAAGTAACCCATGAACAACTCTAACTAATGAGAAGAAATTTAAATTCATTTCATCCTCAAAAATTTGAGGAGAAAGCATTTTAAAAGGTTTTAAATTGATACTTCCGGGAAAATACACTAAACCATCTATAGTATCTGGCAAGTCTAAATCTTTAATATCATCCTTAGAAGCATCAAAACTTAAATGAGTACATTCAATTTCAGATAAATCTTCTTTAGTTCTGGATGCTACAAATAAATTGCTTTCTGAAGCTAATAACTTCGCGCTTTCTAAGCCAATTCCGTAGGAACCTCCAATAAATAGAATGTTCTTTTTCATATAATTGAGGTTTTAATTTAATATATCTTGTTTAAGAATTCCTTCATTAGATTTGACTGCCTTGTATTCTCCGAATAATTCTGTGAGTTTTTTACGTCTGTAATCAAATATCTCTTCTAGTTTTGGAGCAACTAAAAAAGGTTGCACTAGTTCTCCTAAAAATCCCATTGGGAGTTTATAATCTATAATATCTTCCATTTCTACACCACCTTCGATTTCCTTGATAAAATGTTTATGATGCCAAAGGGAATAAGGACCAAAACGTTGTTCATCTACAAAGTATTCCAGATGCTTCACATGGGTGATTTCTGTAACCCACTTGGTTTTTATTCCTGCAATTGGAGTAACAATATATTGAATGATTTGCCCTGGAAACATTGGTCTATCTGCTCCAGAAAGAATATTAAATCCCATATAATCTGGGGTGATCACTTTCAAATTTTTTGGATCTGAAAGAAATTCCCATGCTTTTTCTAAAGTTATAGGTAAATTTTGCTTGGTGTGCTTTGTGAAGATCTTCATGTATTTTATTTTCAGGATAAAAGTAAACTAAGTTTTGTTTAATAGAAAATATGTTAAGTTAAACAAAATCTAATTTTATTGAATTTGTAGTTTAAGGATTAAGAAAGGGATTATGTATCTTTGAAAAAATCAACAAACTAAAAATTATGAAAAAAGTTTACTTATTCCTGTGTACAGGTCTTTTTGCTTTAAGCACTTCTGCACAAATTGAAGCGCCACAACCAAGTCCTTCCGCAAAAGTTGAACAGACGGTAGGTCTTACAGATGTTACATTGGAATATTCTCGTCCGGCTATGAGAGATCGTGAGATATTTGGTGCATTAGTTCCATTTGGTGAAGTTTGGCGAACAGGAGCCAACAATAATACAAAAATCACTTTTAGTGATGATGTAGAAATTGATGGGAAGAAATTAGCAAAGGGAACTTACGCAATCTATACTGTTCCTAATAAAGATTCTTGGGAAGTAATGTTTTATACAGATGCTACAAACTGGGGAAATCCACAGGAATGGGACGATTCTAAAGTTGCTTTAAAGGCAAATGCAAAAGTGAAGAAAACAGATAATGTTATGGAATCTTTTGGAATTGCGGTGAACAACTTAAAAAATGATGGTGCTAACCTAGATTTTATGTGGGATAAAACTTTGGCCACTTTAGCTTTTAAAGTTCCTACTGATGCTAAAACTACAGCGAATATAGAAAAAGTAATGAACGGACCAGGTGCGGCAGATTTTTATGCAGCGGCAAGTTATTACCAAGAAAGCGGAAAAGATCTTAAAAAGGCTCATGACTGGATCATGAAAGCTACTTCTATGAATGAATCTGCTTACTGGATGTGGAGAAAGAGATCTTTGATCGAAGCTGAGCTAGGAATGAAGAAAGAAGCAATTGCAAGTGCACAGAAATCGATGACTTTAGCTGAAGCAGCTAATAACAACGATTATGTAAAGATGAATAAGGCATCTCTAAAAGAATGGGGAGCGCTATAATTCTTAAAAAGTATAAATAAAAAGCCCGCTATTTAAGCGGGTTTTTTTTGTTTTTTAAGTTGATCGTAATCTTAATAATGAAGATCTATCTTTTCTCTGATGCGATCTAAAAGAGAAATAAGTTCTAAGCTTTTCTCAAAATTCATAACAGTACTTTCCAATCTGTTTTCCGTGAGCATTTGTTGAACATGAGCGGCTTCAAAATTATATCCGTGAGTATTCATATCAAACTCGAGCGTTTCTGTTCCATCTTTAGATTTTATTTCTACACTAGAAGGTTCATGAAATCTACTGTTTATCGTGATCTCTGCTTCTTCAAATACTAACACAGCTTCCGTAGGAGTAGTTTCATCTATCGCACTGTAAAGGTTTGCAACCGCACCGTTGTCGTAGTTAAACTGAATACTGCAATTTTCGTCTATCCCGGTTTTTCCAATAGTAGCTTTAGCTTCAATCTTATCAGGTTTGCCTAAAAGGGTAAGTGCTGCAAAAACAGGGTAAATACCTACATCTAATAAGCTTCCGCCACCAAGTTCTTTATTATATATTCTTTTTTCGGTATCAAATGGAGCGTCGAATCCAAAATCTGCCTTCAATTCTTTTAACTTTCCATATTTTCCAGAAGCTACAATGTCTAATACATAGTTATAATGCGGAAGGAAATATGTCCATAAGGCTTCCATCAAAAACACTTTTTCTTGTTTTGCTTTGTTTATCATTTTCAAAACCTGTTCGCGCTTCATAGCCATTGGCTTTTCACACAACACTGCTTTTTTATGATCTAAAGCCAAGATGGTATGTTCAAAATGAAAAACATGTGGCGTAGCTATATAAATAATATCTACCGCTTCGTCTTTTACCAGTTCCAGATAACTTCCGTAGAAATTAGTAGCATTATGAGCTTCTGCAAATTCCTTTGCTCGATCTAAAGATCTACTTGCTACCGCATAAACTTTTGCACCTTCCACTTTCTGTAGATCTTGAACGAACTTCCCAGCAATTTTACCGGCTCCAAGAATGCCCCAATTATATGTTTTATTCATTTTCGTTTATTATTTTGTCTGGAGAATAAATCAGGCTTTGTAGGATTAGCGCTATTATCATCACTAATGCACAACCCACTAAGTTAAGCCAGAGATACGGTAACACTTCTAAATAATAGATTAGTAGCACCAAGGCTTGAGTGATCAAGGCTGCAATAAATACCGCATTGCTGTTTACGTGTTTTATAAAGAAAGCTAGTAAAAAGATACCAAGTACGTTTCCGTAGAAAATGGATCCTATAATATTTACAAGCTGAATTAGATTATCGAAAAGACTGGCAAAACTGGCAAAAAGTATGGCTAATAATCCCCAACCAAGTGTAAACCATTTCGAAATTTTTACATAGTGCTCGTCGCTTTTTTCTTCTGAAACATTTCTTTTATAAAGATCTATGGTAGTGGTTGAAGCTAACGCATTTAATTCTGAAGCTGTAGAAGACATCGCGGCAGATAGTATAACTGCGAGTAATAAACCAATAAGTCCGCGAGGTAAATTATTCAGAATAAAATGAATAAAGACATAATCTTTATCGTTGGTCTCAATATCCTCATTTACGGTGGAAATTAGTTTTTTGGCTTCTTCCCGGTTTGCCTCTTCTAAAGCATTTAATTCTAATATTTCAGCTTTATAAATTGATCTTTCAGCTTCAGTTGAATTTTCTAGACTATTCCCAT
>CAZWSP010000206.1:0-3925 GCA_964636585.1 uncultured Antarcticibacterium sp. | reverse complement strand
ATTTCTGATCTCTGTAAGCTGATTTGGATCTAAACCTGTAGTGGGTTCATCTAAAATAAGCACTTCAGGGTCATGTAAAAGTGCAGCCGCTAGTCCAACGCGTTGGCGATATCCTTTAGAAAGTTGCTCTATTTTTTTATTAGCTTCAGGTAGAAGTCCGGTCATTTCTATAACTTCTTCAATTCTGGATTTACTTGATTTATACACGGAAGCATTAAAAGCAAGATATTCCCGAACATACATTTCAGTGTATAAAGGATTATGTTCCGGTAAATAACCTATAGATCGTTGAACTGCTTTCAGATCTTCAGAAAGAAGAATATTATTAACGCTCGCTACACCTTCTGAAGCACTTAAATATCCGGTAAGGATCTTCATAAGAGTTGACTTTCCTGCGCCATTGGGACCAAGAAACCCAACTATTTCACCTTTTTCGATCTTAAAGGAAACCTTGTTCAAGGCCTTTTGTTCCCCGTAATATTTAGAAATTTCTTTTACAGAAATAGACATAGCTAAGCTTTTTTCAAAAGTATGAATTAATTTTTCACCTCATTTAACGCGAATGGCTTTCTTTAATTTTAATTTTATTTCTAATAAATTATTAAATAATCTAATATGTTTTACGGATTTAAAGTGGGGAAATAATTATATGGGTTACGAAAACGATTACGTATAAAAATGAAATAAAAGAGTTGTGTGTGAATTTTAAATTCTAAATTAGCGTTAATCTATTATTGATATGACAAATTTATTTACTTGGAACGCTACTTATTATTTCTATTATAGAGATAGGATCGGGAGCACCTTGTAATTAACTATATAATTATATTAAAGGATCCCGATGGCAACATCGGGATCTTTTTTTTATTCAAATTTTTAAAATGAAAAATGTAATTGCAATTCAAGGGATTCAGGGTTCTTTTCATCATCAGGTGGCACAGGAATATTTTGGCAAAGATGTTAATGTGAAACCATGTGATTCTTTTCCTAAACTCATGCAGGAACTTTCTGAAGGTGCTATCCACCAAGGGATCATGGCGATAGAAAATTCTATAGCGGGTTCTATTTTGCCTAATTACGCTTTAATAGACGATAATAAAGTGCATATAATTGGAGAACATTACATCCCGATTCATATGAATTTGATGGCGCTGAATGGACAATCTATAGAAGATATTTCTGAAGTAAGATCGCACCCGATCGCTTTATTGCAATGCAAAAATTTCTTTGAAAAATATCCGAAGATAAAACTGGTAGAAGATACCGATACTGCAGATGTTGCCAGACAGATCTCTGAGGATAATCTTACAGGAATAGCAGCAGTGGCAAGTAGAACTGCAGCTTCAATTTTCGGTTTGGAAATTTTGGCAGATGGGATTCATACCGTTAAGAATAACTCGACAAGGTTTTTGATCCTGAGTTCTAACGGGCATGTGGTTAATAAAGATGAAATAGATAAAGCTTCGCTAAAATTTGAGTTAGACCAGGAGCATGGCAATTTAGCTTCAGTTCTAAACATTTTAAACGATTGCAATTTAAACCTAACTAAAATTCAGTCCCTACCAATAATAGAATCTCCGTGGAAATATTCTTATTTCATAGATGTCACTTTTAAAACCTATTCAGAATACGAAAAGGCGAAGGATATTTTAGGGATTATAACAGAAGAATTAAAGGTATTAGGAGAATATAAAAACGGACGATCATGAAAGAAGCTAAACGATTAGAAAATGTACAGGAATATTATTTTTCTAAGAAATTAGAGGAAGTGCGTGCGTTAGATGCGCAAGGCAAGAACATTATAAACTTAGGAATTGGAAGTCCGGATCTTCCGCCACCTGCTGCTGCTGTAATGGCTTTAACAAAAGCTTTGCAGTTGCCTAATGCGCATCAATATCAGCCATATAAAGGGCAGCCTCAATTTCGCGAAGCTATAGCGTCATTTTACAAGGAACATTACAAAGTTGATCTTGATCCTGCTTCAGAAATTTTGCCGTTAATGGGAAGTAAAGAGGGAATTTTGCATATTTCTATGGCTTTTTTAAATGAAGGCGATGAGGTTTTAATTCCGAATCCCGGATACCCAACATATGCTGCGGTTACTAATTTAGTGGGCGCAAAAGTGAGAGATTATGATCTGGTTGAAGCTAATAACTGGTTGCCAGATCTTGAAGCTTTAGCTGAAACAGATCTTAGTAAGGTGAAATTAATGTGGGTAAACTATCCGCATATGCCAACCGGAACTAAAGCCACAAAAGCGGTTTTTGAAGCTTTGGTAGATTTTGGGAAGAAGCATGATATCTTGATCGTGAATGATAATCCGTACAGTTTCATTTTAAATGATGAGCCATTAAGCATTCTTTCGGTTCAAGGGGCTATGGAAACAGCATTAGAGCTGAATTCGCTCAGCAAAACATTTAACATGTCCGGGTGGCGTGTAGGGATGGTTTGTGGAAGTAAGGCGAATATACAAAGCATTTTAAAAATGAAATCTAATATGGATAGCGGGATGTTCTTGCCGCTGCAAATTGGTGCAATTGCCGCCATGACAAATGCTAGCGGATTTCTGAAAGATTTAAATGTTCAGTATTTAAAAAGACGTGAAAAAGCAGTAGCACTTGCTCTCGCTCTAAATTGCGAACCTATAGAAAATGTTGCCGGATTATTTGTTTGGGCAAAGATTAGATCTGGAACTGCTTCAGAAGTTTTAGTAGATGAACTCTTGTGCAAGTATGGTATTTTTGTAACTCCTGGAACTATTTTTGGCAGCAATGGCGAAGGTTATATTAGAATCTCCTTATGTGCTTCAGAAGAAAAATTAGAAGCAGCTTTAAATAAAATTGAAAAAGAAAAATTGATTTATACAGAATTATAATGGAAAACAAGAAAGAACTTAGAACGTGGTTGGATAAATTCAACTTAGATCACCCGCTAGTGATTGCAGGGCCTTGCAGTGCAGAAACCGAAGAGCAATTAGTTGGTATAGCAAAACAATTAAAAGACAGCGATGTAAGCGTATTGCGTGCAGGTTTATGGAAACCAAGAACACGTCCAGGAAATTTTGAAGGAGTTGGCGCCTTGGGATTAAAATGGATGCAAACAGCTAAAGAAGAAACCGGATTACTAACCACTACAGAAGTAGCAAACGCAAACCATGTTGAGCTAGCATTGAAGCACGATGTAGATATTTTATGGATAGGTGCCAGAACAACCGTTTCGCCATTTATAGTTCAGGATATTGCAGATGCTTTACAAGGAACCGATAAAACGGTTTTAATTAAAAATCCGGTGAATCCAGATCTTTCTTTATGGCTGGGCGCTGTAGAGCGTTTTTATACTGCAGATGTAAAGAATTTGGGAGTGATTCATAGAGGCTTTTCTACGTATGAAAAGACGAAATACAGGAATAATCCGGAATGGCAGATCCCAATTGATCTTCAAAACAGATTTCCAGATCTTCCATTAATTTTAGATCCTTCTCATATTGCCGGAAGACGCGATATCATTTTTGATCTTTGTCAAACTGCCCTAGATCTTAATTATGATGGATTGATGGTAGAAACCCATCACGATCCTGATAATGCATGGAGCGATGCCGCACAACAGATCACGCCTGCAACTTTAATTAAGTTCATGAAAGATCTTAAAATTAGAAAGGAAATTTCTGAAAGCGAAGATTTTGTGAACAGCTTAAAGAATTTACGAGCAAAAATTGATATTGCAGATCATCAGTTATTAGAGGTACTTTCAAAAAGAATGAAAATAGCCGATGAGATTGGGCAAATTAAGAAATCTCAGAACGTGGCTATCCTTCAAACTTCCAGATGGAACGAAATATTAGGAAAAATGATTCTGGAAGGGGAGCAGCAAGGTTTAAGTGAAGAGTTTGTGTTGAAAATGTTTAAAGCCATTCACCAGGAATCTA
>CAZWSP010000205.1:0-3931 GCA_964636585.1 uncultured Antarcticibacterium sp. | reverse complement strand
GTTCTTAATATTTCAAATTCACGTTTTTGTCGTTCATTATGTTCATTCAAATATAATAAACCAGAACACATTCCAATTCCAAAATTACCGTTTTTGTTCTGGCGAGCATAAGCGATTAACTTTGTATTTACAGGAATGTAAATATCACAAGAAGTTCCAAATCCATTATCACTTCTTCCATAAACATAAATTGATTTCAGTCTTTCACCTTTAAATAATTCATTGATTTTTATATCTGCTCTATACCCATCTTCATTTCTTTGATTTGGGTATATTTTCAATATCGTCACATCAGCTACAAATTCAGATTGAATGTATTTTTCAGTTATTTTAGGTTCGTCACAATCACAAGCAAAAGCAAATGGAGAAATCAGAATTATAAATATTTGCAGAATTTTCTTCATAATTGGTGGCAACGGTCTTGGTTAAGGCAAGTAGCGTGGAGTAAGGACGCGTCCTTGTCGGCTTTGTTGTTTGTTACTTGGTCTCTAAAATAATCCTTTTTACTCGATTGCCCGCTATTTGCGCTTAACCGATGTTGGCAATAGTTATTTTAAATCATAAGCTATATATGCTTGATTGATTACTTTGAATTCAGCATTCTTATCCAAAACATTTTCAAATGCTTTATAATCAATCCAGATAAACCCTTCGTTTCCCCAATCACTACCCCAAGAATTCACAACCTTAAAAGCATTATAAGTATCTGAATAGCCTATAACTAACATTGCATGACATCTCTCTGAACCATAATTTACTTGGTGTTCTCTATAGGCGACCAAATCAAATTCATCCACATTACCAAATTCATCAGATAAATATGTTCCAATTATTATTGGCGTTTGTTCGGTAATTAAGGTTTTCATTTCTAAAACCATATTGTTACCACTTAAATTTTTATAATAACTAATTTTAGCATTTTGAGCCAATTTAATAACTGAATCCGTAGGTTGTAAAGAACAATTACTATCAGAATACGGAAACTCACTAATTGAACAAACCCCTTTTTCCATGATTAAATCAAGTGTTTCCGAGATACTCGTTCCTTTACATTCACCTCTTGTGATTTGGTTATATGTGTAAGAAGGGCTCATTATTGTTGCGGTAGTATTTGGAAATTCAGTTTTTAAATTTTCTTGAAGCGATTTCATATAATAACTTACTGCCCAAGATGCACAAGAACCTTGTTGACCTTGATTTCCAATAGGTGGTAAAAAGGTCGATAAATCATAACTTTCAGGTAAACTATCTGGAATAACTAAACCTTCAAGTAAATTTTCAGGATTAAAGGAATACTCTCCACTTCCGACACAATCTAATCCCGTAAAAAATACTTTTTCTTCAATTTCCGAAGGTAGACCTATTGGTTCATCTTGACATGAAGTTACCATTATTACTAATATCAATAGAACAGTAATTTTTATTTTCATTTCGGAATGTTTTAATTATTGCCAACGGTCTTGGTTAACGCAAGAAGCGGGTTTATATACGTAATAAAGTCGGCTAATCTATTTCTTGCTTAAAGACTAAAATAATACTTTTAACTAAATGCCAGCGTATTTGCGATAACCGATGTTATGTGCTGCCATTTTTTTTAGATCATTTAGTTCTTATCAATTAGTTTAGAGGAATTGTCAGTTCATTTTGACTAGTTCCATCTTTAGCACTTATTTCGTATAATGTTATATTTAGTTTTGAATTAAAATATTCTTTAGGAATGTCAATGGTGAAATCAAATTTACCCCATTCTGGCGCACCAATTTCTGTCATTTCGTAACCTTTATCAATTTCGGTATTTTCATTTTTTACAACCCAATTAAAATTTGCTTCAAAAATTTGAGCCTCTCCATAAATACGATATTCATTTAAGCTTTGTTTGTCAATTAATACTTGCCTAAAGCGCTCATTTGAAAATTCTTTTCTTAAGATTTTATTTTCTGTTTCTGAATTATTTATGTCAATCGTATCACTAATAATGGAAGTATCATTTATTTCTAAATCATTCTCATTATTCTGATGATTATTACATGAAATAAAAAGTAATAGAATCAAACACTTTAAATATTTCATTAGATATATTTTTCTTTTATTGAATAATTTTAAATCTCAGTTTTTTAACCGGCTTGCACATAACGGTCTTGGTTAAGCCAAGTGGCGTGGAATAGGGACGCGTTCTTGTCGGCTTAGTTGTTTTTTACTTGGTGTCTAAAATAGCACTTTTCACCAGAATGCCCGCTATTTGCGCTTAACCGATGTTATATGGCGTGAGATTGAAAAATCTATAATTTATACTGAAATCTATGGAAATAATTTCAATTGATACGGAACATTATATTTGGAACAATATTTTATTCTGAACTCATTCCATCCGCTGCATTCTTTCATAGTTTCTACAGCTTGTGATATAAATCTTGCTAGTTCAATTCTAGCTCCTGGTGTTAAATATTGGTGATGTTTAAATTTTCTTCTCCCAGGGATTATGAATGGATTTACAATTCTTAAGAATGGAAGAACTTCATGAGAGAATCTATAATAAATTATTTCATTAGTATATTTTCCAACTTTCCAAGGTTTTTGGGCAATTACACCTTCAAATTTCCATCCATTTAGTCTATAAATTTCTTTATAGAACTCCTGATTGAAAATTGCTTTATATTCGCTAGGAACTTTTAATAACTTACCATCAAATTCTTTGATTCTCCATAAATCGTTGAGTGTAGTATTTATTAACTGTCTTTTTTCTAATTCTTGATCTAACTTTTCATCAGAAAATTTTCTAATAACTTTGGCTTCAGTCTGGTCAAGAATAAATCTTTTAAGTAAATCTTGATTTTTCTCTTCCTGTAGTAACTGAACTTTTTTAAGTTCCTCTGGGCTTAGATTTTTTGTTTTCATCCTTCTAATTATAAATAGTGTTTCTCAATTTTTTTATGTGGTCATCAAATGTTGTTTTGCTATCGAAAGAATTTTCTAATTTTGATTTTAACTTAGATGTTTTTGGATTTCTTTTTTTAGCTCTTCCCCAAGCATATTTATTAGTTGAGGGGAATCGAACGCATAAAACACATATGCGAAACTTGGATCGACATTATTAGTTTGTGCAAATTCTTTAACTAAACTATGTTCATTAATAAATGCACCAACTTCTTTTGTTTTTTCTTTTGAAAACAAATACTTTCTTGCAAACTCATCTGCTTCATTTTCGTTCTGTGACGTTGCATCAAAAAATTCTTGATTTTCTGTCGAAATGTGATATTCTGACATTTGAATTTCATTCCAATCAAAAAGAACGTGATAAAGTTCATGTACAAGTGCAAACCAAAGAGTAGGATAAAAACCTACATAATCTGTTAGTGCAATACATGGTTTATCATTTACGCTAAAAGTAGCTCATCTGATGTGCAAAGAAGGAAAAGATGGTATTAAAACAACGGTTATACCAAGTTGAAATAGATGATGAATTACTTTAACTAACCCATCTTCAACATCCATCGATTGCCATCTTATTTGAGGAAAATATTCAATTAACTTTTCTCTATCATAATCATTCGGATTTCTTAGTTCAATACAGGTCTGTTCTGCTAGATAAATCCAATTTTTAACTCCGCAATTTTTTTTAGCTCTTTTTCCTGAACTAAATGCTATGTTCATTTTAGGCTCCTTGTAGTCGAAAATATTTTTAAGCCCAAAATATTTGGAAATAGATTCTACAATTTTATCGTAGTTATTAAGTGAATCTATAATTCCTACTTTTCGAAGTTCTGCTAAATTGAATTTTTCATTAATAAAATCGACTATTTCACTTGAATGATTTACATCTACACCTAAGTTATGAACTACCTGTAATTTTTCTAAATAAAGTGTGGCAACTTCTTCTAAGTCAATACCTAAAAAGTTTGCTAGTTTAATTAATTGCGTGTAGTCTAATACT
>CAZWSP010000204.1:0-3986 GCA_964636585.1 uncultured Antarcticibacterium sp. | reverse complement strand
AAAGAAAATCTTATTAGAGCCATTGAAATATTAAAACAAGCCTTATTAGCATATAACAAGTAATGAAGGTTTCCCAAAATGCTTCTTTAAAAAATTACAACACCTTTGGAATAGATGCTAAGGCCTCTTCACTTGTCACTATAGAAAGTATTGAAGACCTGAAATCTGCACTAAAAAATAGTTATTCTGAAGATCTTTTTATTCTAGGTGGTGGCAGCAATATGCTATTAACTCAGGATATTCAAGCTACCGTACTTCATATAAATTTGAAGGGTATTGAAGTAATAAGTGAAACTGAAGATACAGTATTTTTAAACGCAATGGCTGGTGAAAACTGGCATGAATTGGTGCTTTATACCATTGCAAACAATTGGGGTGGATTAGAAAATCTTTCTCTAATTCCAGGAAATGTTGGCACTTCCCCTATACAGAATATTGGAGCATATGGCGTTGAGCTAAAGGATCATTTTGTGTCTTGTAATGCAATTAATATTCAAACCTTGGAGGTCGTTAATTTTACTGCGGAAGAATGCGAATTTGATTATCGAAATTCAGTTTTTAAGAATAAGGAAAAAGGAAAGTATATTATAACAGATGTGCTTTTTAAGCTAACAAAGAAAGATCACAAGTTGCTTACCAATTATGGTGCTATAAACGAAGCTTTACAGGAGCTTAATGTAACTCATCCTACAATTGCAGACATATCCAATGCGGTAATTAAGATTAGGCAGCAAAAATTACCAGATCCTAAAGTTTTAGGAAACAGCGGCAGTTTTTTCAAAAATCCTGTGATCACTGCTTCGGAATATGAAATTTTAAAACAGGAATTTCCAGAAATGCCACATTATGTAGTGGGAGAAAATTCAGTTAAAATTCCTGCGGGTTGGCTAATAGATAACGCAGGATTAAAAGGATATCGGGAAGGTGATGCCGGAGTACATAAAAACCAGGCTTTGGTATTGGTGAATTATGGGGAAGCAACAGGTAAAGAAATACTGAATCTTTCCTATAAAGTGCAAGCAGAAATCAAGGAGAAATTCAATATCGATCTAGAAGCGGAAGTAAATATTATCTAAATATTTATTTCCGCTGAAAACAAAAAAAATCCCGCAATTGCGGGATTTTAATTTTATGATCAATTTGTATGTTGATTATGATTTTTTCATCACAACAGCATCAATCTCATGTACTACTCCGTTTGAAGCATCAATATCAGCCTTTACAATAGTAGCAGTTTTACCATTACCATCTTTAAGAACGATCTTGTCACCCATCATCATAGCAGTTAACTCAGCTCCATCAACAGTGTTGAATTTGTAAGTTCCATTGTTATCTTTAATAGATTGTGCTAATTTTTCTGAAGTGATCTCTCCTTGAACAACATGATATTTAAGAACAGATTGTAATTTATCTTTGTTCTCTGCCATCATTAAATTGTCTAAAGTAGCTTTAGGAACTTTAGCAAATGCATCGTTAGTTGGTGCAAATACTGTAAAAGGTCCATCTTCTTCTTTCATCATTTGAGCAAGTTCTGCAGATTGAAGCGCAGAAACTAACGTACTTAACTCTGCTGTAGCCATCGCTTTTGCAGCAATACTGTTAGATTGCATTTCCATCTTTTCTTGTTCCATTTTCATGTCAGCTTCACGTTGTGCCTCTTTCTCAGACTCCATACGCTCCATCTCAATTCTGTCTTTCTCTTCTTGTTCTTTTTTCTTATCATCACAAGATGTAAAAACAACTGTTGACATAATCGCAACTATTACTAAACTTTTTAATTTCATAATTTGGTTTTTTGTTAATTTGTTGACGCAATTTAGCCCGTAATCCACACTTATTGTGTAATTTATAATTAAAGTTTAGTTAAATATTGTAAAGATTTTACTAATGTTGTGATTCTCTTTTTTTGAGCTTTTATTATTCTTATTTTTGCAGTATAATAAAAACATCATGGAATTACTTTTAATTACTATTGTATTATTAGGTCTTGCTTTTGCCGGAATCGCTATTAAAATTTGGGCTAAAAAGGATGGCGAATTTGCAGGAACTTGTGCAAGTCAGAGTCCATTTTTAAATAAGGATGGTGATTCTTGTAGTTTCTGCGGAAAAACTGCCGATGAGATGAAGGATTGCTCAGATTCCAAGTAAATAGGAATTAACATATGGCAATATTTCTACTTGGATTATTCTTACTTATTTCCCTTATTAATATCCTATACTTCATAGGATATTTCAGTTTTGCTTCAGCTAAAGAATCTAAATCAACATATACTCCCCCTATTTCAGTGATCATCTGCGCTAAGAATGAAGCTGAAAACCTAAAGAAATTTATTCCTGCAATTCTAGATCAAAATTATCCAGATTTCGAAATCATCTTGGTAAATGATGCATCTACAGACGAGACTTTTGAAGTTATGGAAGGGTTCCAAGCTTTAGATTCAAGAATTAAATTGGTGAATGTAGAGAATAACGAAGCTTTTTGGGGAAAGAAGAAATATGCTCTAACCCTCGGTATAAAAAAAGCCTCGAATACTCATTTACTATTTACCGATGCAGATTGCGAACCTGAAACCAATTTGTGGATCTCGGAGATGGCTTCAAATTTTGAACATGATAAATCTATCGTTCTAGGATATGGTGGCTATCACAAGAAAAAAGGTTCTTTTATTAACAAGGCAATTAGATACGAAACCTTTTTAACAGCAATTCAGTATTTCTCCTATGCAAAATGGGGAAGTCCTTATATGGGTGTTGGAAGAAACTTGGCTTATACTTCGCAGGAATTTTATAGTCAGAATGGTTATGCAACGCATTTACACATTCGTTCAGGAGACGACGATCTTTTTGTAAATCAGGCTGCAACTCCAGAAAATACCGCAATTACATTTAACAGATCTGGAATTACTAGAAGTATTCCTAAAGAAAATTTTAATAAGTGGATGCTTCAGAAGAGACGTCATGTATCTACTGCGAAATATTATAAAAAAAAGCACAAGCTTTTATTAGCTTCATTTTATATTTCACAAATAAGTTTTTGGATTTTATTAGTTGCTCTTTTAATTCTGAAAATATATTGGCCCGTTGTTCTTGCTGTGCTGCTTATTCGATTAATTATACAATTCGCGGTTTTCTACAAGTCGGCTAAAAAATTAGACGAAATGGATTTGTTATGGTTATATCCTTTTCTAGAAGTATTTTTAATATTCACACAATTGGGTATCTTTAGCATGAATATCTTTTCAAAACCGGCCAGTTGGAAATAAATAGCAGTTCTCTTTTATTACAAATTGAAAAAGCTAAAGCTGGAGACCAAGCGGCTTATAAATTTTTGTTAGATTCATTTTGGTTAGATGTTTATAGTTTTCAGCTAAAAAGAACTAGAAATGAAGCTGATGCAGAAGACATCACTATTCAAACCTTTTCTAAAGCCTTCGATAAACTTGCAACTTTTAATGAAGACTATGTTTTTAAAACATGGTTAATCACCATTTCCAAGAATATTCACATAGATCTTTTAAGAAAGAAGAATGCTTCCATTCGTGCAAATACGGCAGATGCAGCTTCAGAAAATGTAAATAAGATAATGGATGATACTCCTTCTATGGAAGACATCTTAATTAGCGAACAACACTTAGCACAACTCTTAAGTGATATTAAGCAACTAAAAACTCCCTATCAAGAAGTGATCAATCTTAGATATTTTCAGGAGAAATCTTACAAAGAGATCGCTGCAACGTTAGAGGAACCTATGAGTAATATAAAGGTGAAATTGTTAAGAGCCAAAAAATTACTTGCCCAAATAATAGAATCTAGAAAGGGATAATTTTCCTGAGAAGACTCCTTGCATCTAGTTATCCATTTCGCGTTATTATTGTATCTTTGCCCCCATAGATTTTTGATATGATAACAGATACTATAGCTACCCCAAAACCAGCTCCTAAACCAAAATGGTTACGTGTAAAACTTCCAACCGGAAAAAAATACAC
>CAZWSP010000203.1:0-4021 GCA_964636585.1 uncultured Antarcticibacterium sp. | reverse complement strand
GTTGGAGCCAACTTGGTGATAGGTCAACGTGCCATTACCATAACTGCCGATGCAAAAAGTAAAACGTATGGTGATGCCGATCCTGAATTAACTGCGCAAGCAAGTAATGTGGTAAGCGGTGATGTTGCAACAGGAACTTTATCCCGTGCAGCCGGAGAAGATGTTGGAAGTTATTCCATCAGTAAATCCAGTTACACGTATGGTAGCAACTATAACGAGACCTTTGTTGGAGACAAATTCAGTATCACCAAGCGCGATATTACGATCACTGTTGATGCGGGTCAAACTAAGATTTATGGTGATGCAGATCCATTAGCGTTCACAGCAAGTATAACCTCAGGAGCAATCCAAGGATCAGATGTTGCAACAGGAACTTTATCCCGTGCATCAGGAGAAGATGTAGGAGCTTATGCGATCAGCCAAAACGACTATACCTATGGAAGCAACTATAATGAAACCTTTGTTGGAGCAGACTTTAGTATAACCAAGCGTGCTATTACTATCACTGCTGATGCAAAAAGTAAATATTGTGGTCAGGCGGATCCTTTGCTAACAGCTAAAATAACTTCAGGCTCTATTGTAACTGGTGATTTAGCTAGTGGTTCTTTATCAAGACAGGCAGGGAATACTGTAGGGACTTATGCAATAAATAAAAACACCTATACCTTTGGAAGTAATTATGCAGAAACTTTTGTTGGAGCTAATTTTAATATAGTTTCCGTAACCTTGGACATTACCAATGCTCAAAATCCTAGAAGTATTAGTGAAGATGTAATAATTAAAATTGGTGTGAGTGCTGGAGGAACACTTGTTTCGGATGCAGTTATCACATTAAATGTGGTTGGGTTTGGAATACGTCAAAGTACTTCTATTGCTGGTGTGGCCACATTCAACTTAGGTAAGCTTTCATCTGAATTATATGCCGTAACAGCTAAGGCTGGCGGATGTTCAGAATCTGAAACAGTATTCTTACCTGTATACGATCCAAATGGAGGATTTGTAACAGGAGGTGGTTGGATAGAATCTCCTGCGGGAGCTTCTAAACTATTTCCACTAGCAACTGGAAAAGCAAACTTCGGATTTAATGCAAAATATAAAACAGGTAAAAACAATACAACTGAAGTAGATGGAAACACCAACTTCCAGTTTAAAGCAGGAGATCTTCATTTCTCTAGTTCTCTTCATAACGCTATGTCTTTAGTTATTTCTGGAGCTAAAGCTACTTATACAGGAGAAGGAACTATTAATGGAATGGGAAGTTATGAATTCAGATTAATAGCTTTAGATGGAGATCTTGTGGGTAGTACTACTTCAGATAAGTTCAGAATAAAAATTTGGACCAAAGGTTCTCCTAACGATGTAGTTTATGATAATGAAAAAGGAGTTTCTGAAAGTGTAGATGCTTCTACAGCTATAGCTGGTGGTTCCATTGTGATTCACAAACCTAAAGGCAATAATTCTAAAGCTCAGGAAACTTTTACCAAGGGAACGCCAATTATTATGCAAGAACTTCAGCCAGAAGTTTTAGAAACACTAGCTGTATCTCCTAATCCGGTGATTAGTGTTTCTACAATACGCTTCAGTTTGAAAGAAGATGCAATTGTAACTCTTAGAGTGTACGATTATTCTGGAAGAATGTTAGAAACCTTATTTACAGGCACCGTTAAAGCCTTGGAGAATTACGATGTAGATTTTCAACGAAGAAATTTGATGAGCGGAATCTATATTTTAAAACTTACAACAGCAACTGGACATTCTTATGATAAGAGAATAATAGTAGAATAAGTAACCAACCAATTTCTATATTTTAAATGCTTCAGCCTTAAACTGAAGCATTTATTTTTTAGATTTAATTAGGAGGCCGCGTTAAAGGTTCTATAAAAAGAATTGAGGTTTAAGGGATTAAGGTAAATTTATCATCTATTTAAAAACACTTAGCCTATGCCATCCTATTATAATAAGTTCGAAATTGAAACTGCTATGAAACAAATAGTGGCCGATTATTTAAAAGAATGTATTGAATGTGAGGAACTATCTGAAGATTTTGTAGATCTAATTAAATACAATTTCTTAGCAAAATATGTTTCTTTAGATAAGACTAAACGAATTATTGAAATTGGGATTGAGGACACTAAAACACCAACGTCTCACTATCCGGTTATTAAAATTTTCAGTTTTCCATTAGATGAATTCGAAAATAAATGGCTTGATAGCTCTTTTAAAAATGAGCGAGAAGATCTAGCTTTTTACGGGAAATTACTAAATAGAAAAAAATATAACCATAGAAATATGGAAGTAGTGGTGCTTTAAATCATCAAGTAATAATAAAAAAGGGTTCGATTAATTCGAACCCTTTTTTTATAAATATAATTGAAACTATTTCTTTTTAATTACATCATCCAAAATCAACTTTGCGTGAATTCTGGAATTCTCTATAAACCATTTGTGAGTTTCCAGTCCGCCACAAATTACGCCAGCCAAGTAAATCCCTGGAACATTGGTTTCCATGGTTTCTTCGTTATAATTGGGAATTTTTTTACCATCATCGGAAAGATCTATTCCAACGTTTTTCAGAAATTCAAAATTAGGACGGTAACCCGTAAGTAATAGGACAAAATCATTTTCGATCTCTTCCTTTCCTTCTGCAGTTTTAATTGTTGCTGTAGTTTCTGTAATTTCAACTAATTCAGAAGAAAAGAAGGCTTTAATACTTCCTTCTTCAATTCGATTTATAATATCTGGTCGTACCCAATATTTTACTCGCTCGCCAATTTTTTCTTCTCTAACAATCATGGTTACCTTTCCGCCTTTTCGGTAGATTTCTAAGGCAGCATCTACTGCAGAATTACTAGCGCCAACCACAATTGTATTCTGGGTGGCATAGAAGTGAGGATCATTGTAGTAATGATCTACTTTTGGTAAGTTTTCCCCGGGAATGTTTATGTAATTTGGAATATCATAAAACCCCGTAGCAACTATTACATTCGAAGCTGAATAGGTCTCTTTTTGTGTTTTCAATTGGTGAGATCCATCTTCCAATGTTTTTACAGATTCCACTTTTTCGAATAGATGAATATTCAACTGATTAGAAGTTACTATTCTCCTATAATATTCCAAGGCTTCCGATTTATGAGGCTTCGGATTTGTACTTATAAATGGAATATTATCTAGCTCCAATTTTTCTGATGTAGAAAAAAAGGACATATTAGTAGGATAGTGGTATAACGAATTTACAAGACATCCTTTCTCCAAAATAAGATAGGTTTTTCCTTGTTTTTTGGCTTCTAAGGCACAGGCTATTCCAATAGGTCCACCCCCGATTATTAGAATATCGAAATGGGATTTAGGAATTTGCAATTTCTTTAAGTCCTTTAATTGTTTCTATTTGGTTTTCTGCTTTAAAAACATAACTTCCAGCAACAAGAACATCTGCTCCTGCTTTAGTTAGTTGTGCGGCATTTTGGTCTGTAACTCCGCCATCAACTTCAATTAAAGTAGTTGCACCTGCATCTTCTATAATAGTCTTTAGTTGTTTCACTTTGGCGTAAGTATTTTCAATAAAGCTCTGTCCGCCAAATCCTGGATTTACGCTCATTACAAGAACTAAGTCTATATCTTTAATAACATCTTTCAATAAATCTACACTTGTATGCGGATTAATAGCTACTCCAGCTTTCATTCCCTCTGCTTTAATTGCCTGAATGGTTCTGTGTAGATGTGTACATGCTTCATAATGTACTGTGAGTATATCAGAACCTAGACTCGCAAATTCCTTAATATATCTGTCCGGATCCACGATCATTAAATGCACATCTATGGTTTTTTTTGCATGTTTTGCAATTGCCTTTAAAACCGGCATTCCATAAGAAATATTTGGAACAAAAACACCATCCATGATGTCTATATGAAACCAGTCGGCCTCACTGTTATTTATCATTTCTAGGTCTCGCTGTAAATTCCCAAAGTCGGCTGCTAGTACAGATGGGGCAATTAATTTTGTGCTCATAAATGTTGTGTTATT
>CAZWSP010000202.1:0-4066 GCA_964636585.1 uncultured Antarcticibacterium sp. | reverse complement strand
GCTGATCTGGAAAAGAAATAAAATTGAAATTCTGACTGATATATAAACAAATGTCCATAGCAAATCTGGAAAGGGTATTTGCCAAAGAAGCAATGTTAGAAGTTACGGTTCTTTCACATTTCCCTCTATTCATTTGCGCTGCTACCACGTTATATTTCATGGTTTTGAAGCCAAGTTCTTTTGTGGTAAAATCTCTATCTATTGGGAAAGAAGAACCATATCCCGCAGCAGAACCAAGCGGATTCTGATCTACAATTTTCAACCCTGCCTGTAATAGAAAAAGATCATCGATCAATATTTCTGCGTATGCAGAAAACCATAATCCGAAAGATGAAGGCATAGCCACTTGTAAATGAGTATAACCTGGCAGTAGTTTCTCTTTGTGAGTTTCTGCAAGCTTCAGCAAAACCTCTATAAGATCTTCAGTTTTTGAATAGATCTGCTCTAAATTGGCTTTAAAATACAACTGCATAGCCACTAAAACCTGATCGTTCCTGGAACGTGCAGTATGAATTTTTTTACCGGTATCGCCTAAAGCTTTGGTGAGTTCAAATTCAATTTTAGAATGAACATCTTCAAAATCATCTTCAATAACAAATGTTCCCTGTTCAACCTGAAGTTTCAGTTTATCCAATTCCTTCAGCAACGATCCAACTTCATCTTTAGAAACGATCCCGATTTCTCCAAGCATCTTAGCATGCGCCTTAGAAGCTGTAATATCATATTCAGCTAAAAAAAGATCTAGTTCCCTGTCGTTTCCAATCGTAAACTTTTCAATCTTTTTGTCTATTGAAATTCCTTTATCCCAAAGTTTCATAATAGTTGTTTTTATTCAATTCTAGATTCTTATTTATACAAAGAACCAGATATAATTAATTCTATTGAAGCACTTTTTCAAGTAGCGCTATATACGCTGAAATTCCTTCTTCTACTTCTTTCACAAAAATGAATTCGTCTGCAGAATGTGACCTATTGGAATCTCCGGGCCCTAATTTTAGGGATGGACAACTTAACATTGCTTGATCTGATAGTGTTGGAGAGCCATAAGTGGACATTCCAAGTTCTTTCCCTGCCTGCACCAAAGGATGTTCCTTAGGAATGGAAGAAGAATTTAATCTTAAAGATCTTGGAACAATTTCATCTACCGGTGCATTTTGCTTTAATATCTCGGCAACTTCAGCATTGGTATACTTATCGTTTACTCGCACATCTACCACCAAATCTACATTCGCTGGTACCACATTATGCTGCGACCCTGCATTTATTTGAGTTACCGTTACTTTAACTTCGCCTAAAGCTTCTGAAACCTTTTCAAATTTGAAATTTTTAAACCATTCCAGAACCGGAATACATTTATAAATAGCATTATCCAGATTAGGATGCGCAGCGTGAGATGGCGTGCCTTTAACTTTTACATCAAAAACAACCAGTCCTTTTTCCGCGATCGCCATCTGCATTAATGTTGGCTCCCCAACAATAGCAGCATCAAATTTTGGTAAAATGGGAAGTACACTGGCGATCCCATTATTTCCATTAATCTCCTCCTCTGCAGTTCCCGCAAAGATCAAATTGTAGTTAAGATCTTCGTGCTCATAAAACCAAGTAAACGCAGCGAACAAGGACACCAAGCATCCACCGGCATCGTTACTTCCTAATCCGTAAAGTTTTCCATCTTCTATAATTGCTGAAAATGGATCTCTAGTGTATGCCGAATTAGGTTTTACGGTATCGTGATGCGAGTTCAGTAAAAGGCTTGGCTTGCTAGGATCAAAATTTTTATTCTTTGCCCAAACGTTATTTCCGTTTCTAAAAAAGACCATCTCCTTTTTCTTGAACCAATCTTCCAACAATCTTGCAGTGGAATCTTCTTCTTTTGAAAACGAAGGTGTTTCTATAAGATTTGCCAGCAAACTTAATGCTTCTTGTTGCAATCTGGAAAGTGTGATCATTTTGTGATTTTTGTATGAAGTGTATCATTTTGAAGCAGATCTTTTCCACCTAATGAAACTCTGGAAACCTTATTTTCTAAAGCATAGAAGCAATTAAGTAGCTTCGGAAGCATGCCTTCACTAATTATCTTTTCTTCCAACAGCTCTTCATATTTTTGTTTGCTCAAGACTTTTATCACGGAAGCTTCATCTTCAGGATCTTTTAAAACGCCTGGTTTTTCAAAACAGAAAAGCAATTCGGTATTATATATTTCAGAAAAAGCTATTGCTAGTTCCGCAGCAATAGAATCGGCATTCGTATTAAAAAGCTGACCATCTGTACTGCTAGAAACCGCTGAAAAAATTGGTGCGATCCCTTGCTGTAGAAAAGAATCTATAAAAGATGTATTTATATTTTCTATATCGCCAACAAAACCATAATCGATCTCCTTAACTTCACGTTTTTTAGATATTATAGCATTCCCATCTGCCCCGCAAAGTCCAACCGAATTTGTACCCAAACTTTGAAGTTTTCCCACAATCTGCTTGTTGATAAGTCCGGCGTAAACCATTGTGATCACTTGCATCGCATTGGCATCTGTAATTCTTCTGCCATCTACCATAGTAGTTTTGTAGCCTAATTTATCAGACAATTCTGTAGCCATTTTTCCTCCACCGTGGATTAAGATTTTCGGGCCTTTAAGTGCAGAGAAATCAGCTAGAAAAGCTTTCATATCAGCTTCCTTCTCGATTAGCTTCCCTCCTACTTTAACTATCTTTAAAACTTGCTTTTCCATAGATCTTACAAATTTTTAAGAAGTGTTTTTAATACAGCTTGTGCCGCAAAGGTCCTGTTATTTGCTTGATGGATCACTACTGAATTTTCTCCATCTAAAACCTCATCTGCAATTACCACGTTTCTTCTTACTGGTAAACAATGCATAACCTTAGCATTGTTCGTCTTTGCTAATTTTTCATTTGAAAAGGTCCAAGCAGCATCTGTAGATAGTACTTTTCCATATTCCTCATAACTACTCCAATTCTTTACATAAACGAAATCTGCATCTTCCAATGCTTTTTCCTGATCATGAATAACTTGTGTATCTTTTATTATATTAGGATTAAGATCATAGCCTTCAGGATTGGTTACCACCAAGTCTACATCCATTCGCTGCATCATCTCTACAAAAGAATTAGGTACTGCATGTGGCAAAGCTCTAGGATGAGGAGCCCAAGTAAGCACCACCTTTGGACGTTTTACTTTTTTAAGCTCCAAGATAGTTAAAGCATCTGTTAGCGCCTGCAAAGGATGCCCAGTTGCACTCTCTAAGCTTACAATAGGTGCAGAAGCATACTTAATAAATCCGTTTATCACCGTTTCAGCGTTATCTTTTTCTTTGTTTTTTAATTCAGGAAAAGCCCGAACTGCAATTATATCGCAATATTGAGAGAGAACTGCAGCACCTTCTTTAATGTGTTCGGCTTTATTAGAATCCATCACCACACCATCTTCAAATTCCAAAGCCCAAGCATCACTATTCACATTCATCACCATAACATCCATCCCTAATAACTTAGCTGCTTTTTCTGTACTAAGTCGAGTTCTTAAACTAGGGTTGAAAAACAGCATTCCTAGAGTTTTACCTTTTCCAAGTTGTGGATCTGAATTCTCTTTTTTTAGCTGAAGTGCTTCCTCTAACATTGGAAGTAGTTCTTTTATATCTGATATCTTAGTGTAATTCTTCATTCTAATTCTTTTTCAATTTTCCAGTACTATGGAAATAAAATTTTTATAGATCAATAATTTTTCAATTCGCTTCTTAAAGCTTTAAAAAACAATTCAAAATGTTCTTGCTGAATATTTAAAGGCGGAAGAATCCTTAATAATTTTTTATTTGAAGATGCTCCTGTAAAAATATGATGGTCAAAAAGCAAGGCTTTTCGCAGTGCGGCCACTTCAAAATCGAATTCCAATCCTAGCATCAAGCCTCTACCTTTAAATCTCTTGATCTGCGGAATAGTAGCCACTTCATTTTTAATATATTTAAATAAGGATGCTGCATTTTCCATGAGACCCTCTTTTTTTATAACATCTAATACTGCAATTCCTGCAGCACAGGCTAAGTGATTTCCTCCAA
>CAZWSP010000201.1:0-4093 GCA_964636585.1 uncultured Antarcticibacterium sp. | reverse complement strand
CATGGATTGAAAAAAGAGGAAGTTATGGAAGCTTTAAGTATTGCTACTTTGGTAGGTGGAACTATTGTGATCCCACATTTAAGAAGAGCTTACGAATTCTGGGAAGAATTAGAGAATACGCCAACCCAAAAAATATAAAAATCACACCTGAACAACCTTCAGTAATTAAAAACTTATCTTAGCACAAGAATAGTATTTATGAAGTTAAAAGCCGAAAATTTAGTAAAATCTTATAAAGGCCGGCAGGTAGTTAAAGGTATCACCGTAGAGGTAAATCAAGGAGAGATCGTGGGATTACTTGGTCCAAATGGGGCAGGTAAAACCACTTCTTTCTATATGATTGTGGGTTTAATTAAACCAAATGGCGGTTCTATCTTTCTTGACAACGAAAATATCACCAAATTCCCTATGTATAAGCGTGCTCAATACGGAATTGGCTACTTAGCACAGGAAGCTTCGGTTTTTAGAAAACTAAGCATAGAGGACAATATAATGAGCGTTTTAGAGCTCACTAAACTTTCTAAAAAAGAGCGCCATCTTAAAATGGAATCTTTAATTGAAGAATTCGGTTTAGGTCATATTAGAAAAAGCAGAGGAGATCTATTGAGCGGTGGAGAACGCAGACGTACAGAAATTGCACGTGCGCTTGCTACCGACCCTAATTTCATTCTGTTGGATGAACCTTTTGCGGGAGTAGATCCTGTGGCTGTAGAAGATATCCAGCGGATTGTTGCCCAACTTAAGAATAAGAATATCGGGATTTTAATTACAGATCATAACGTTCAAGAAACCCTTGCAATTACAGATCGCACTTATCTAATGTTTGAAGGAAACATTTTAAAACATGGTATTCCTGAAGAACTTGCTGAGGATGAAATGGTGAGAAAAGTATATCTCGGCCAGAATTTCGAGCTTAGAAAAAAGAAAATCTTCGATTAAATTTTCAATTTCACTTGTTTATTTTACAACTTCCGCAGTAACTTCATTTCTGCTAAAAATTAACGATAATATCACGTAAGAAGCTATTATTACCGGAATTGCAATAAATTGTAATAGTACAATCAACAGTAAACAATATCCTATAAAGAAATATCGCAGCTTATTGTTATTGAAGGACCAATTAGAAAACTTTAGTGCAAATAATGGAATTTCAGCATTAAGCATGTAACAACTAAAAATTGTTAATCCCACCAAGAACCATTCATTTAAAATTAAAGAAACTGCTATTGGATGTGGCTGATATACCAATATTAAAGGTAGACTTAAGATAAGCATTGCATTGGCTGGCGTTGGTAAACCAATAAAAGAGTCGGTTTGGCGCTCATCTACATTAAATTTCGCTAATCTATATCCTGAAGCAGCTACTATAAGTAAACCGGTCAAGGCCATAAAAGGAATATTCCATTCCCACCACGTATTTGCAGCATCTGCACTCCAACTGTTTGCCGATGGATCTACTGTTCCGGGAAGTGCTCTCAAAAATAACTGATACATAACTATTCCAGGAACCAATCCACTAGTAATCATATCTGCCAAAGAATCCAACTGTAAACCAACTTCACTTTTCACATGCAAAGCTCTAGCAGCAAGACCATCAAAAAAGTCGAAAAAGATCCCTAATCCAACAAATAAAGAGGCCATGATAAGATTTCCTTGTACCGCAAAAATTGCAGCGAGGGTACCACTTAACATATTAAAAGACGTAATTATATTAGGAATGTGTTTTGTGAAAGCCATGTATAGTTTATTTGTAAGATACTAATGTAAGTAATTGCTCTAAAGAGTTCATAAAAATAGTAGAATTCTAACTTTAATTTAGTTTTTTCTCGTCTTGCATTGCATTTTATGGAAGAAGTTTAGTATTTCCAAGTCCAAAAGAAAAGTCTTTCCTATTTTTGAGAAGAATTATAATTTATGAAAAACCTTCTTTTCGCAATTCTAAGCGGACTTCTTTTGGCCTTTGCTTGGCCTACCTATGGATTTCCCTTGCTGTTGTTTTTCGGTTTTGTCCCGCTGCTTTTGGTAGAATTTAAAATTAGAAATTCTACTAAAAGATTTAAAAAACTCGAAGTTTTAGGCTATGCCTACCTCAGTTTTGTACTTTGGAATTTAATTACGACCATCTGGCTTGCCTATTCCACACTATTTGGAGGCGCTTTCGCAATATTAGTGAATTCGCTTTTAATGGCTATGGTGTTCTTACTCTACCACATTGTAGCAAAAAGAACAAATTTTAAGGCCTCTTCTGCATTTCTTATATGTTTGTGGATCGTTTTCGAAAAGCTTCATTTAAGCTGGGATTTCTCTTGGCCTTGGCTCAATTTAGGAAATGGCTTTTCCACTTTTTATAATTGGATACAATGGTATGAATATACTGGAACTTTCGGTGGAACTTTATGGGTGCTTCTTGTTAATATAGCAGTATTTAAAGCATTTCTACTTTATGCTGAACATCGAAAAAAAGATATTCTTATTCGTTCAAGCATTAAAGTTGGTTTAATGATATTGGTGCCGATTGCTATTTCCTATTTAATTCTTTTTAATTATTCTGAAGGAAAAGAAAAACTAGAAGTAGTAATTCTTCAGCCAAATATTAATCCCTACACCGAAAAATATAATACTACAGACACTCGAATTGGGGAATTACTTCTGAAATTGAGCGACTCTTTGGTTACTGATTCAACTGAACTACTTATTGCACCAGAAACAGTATTTGCAGATGGCACAGCACTTTCAAAATTTGGGAATTCTGAAGCTAAATATTTTGGAGATCAGCTAATAAAAAAGCATCCAGACCTCAGTTTTTTAAGCGGAGTTTCTATGTTCGAAAGATTTAGCGATTCTTCTTTAGTTGGAAGGCAAAGCAATGTGATTGGCCCAAATGACTGGTATAACGATTACAATTCGGCTTTTTTCATGAATTCTAGAAATGAACCAGCTATATACCACAAATCGAAACTGGTGGTTGGTGTAGAAAATTTTCCATATCAGTATATTCTAAGGCCTATTCTTGGAAATATCATGATTGATCTTGGCGGAACCGTTGCTATGAAAACTACACAAGAAGATAGAGAGGTTTTCAGCTTAAATTCTAGCGAAAGTACCGCTCCAATAATTTGTTACGAATCTGTTTACGGAGAGTATGTAACAGGTTATGTGAAAAATGGCGCAAATTTTTTAACCATTATAACAAATGATGCCTGGTGGGGAGATTCACAGGGTCATAAACAGCATTTAAGCTACGCGAGCTTAAGAGCTATAGAAACCAGAAGATCTGTAGTTAGAAGTGCCAATACTGGGATTTCTGCCATCATAAATGAAAAGGGAGAAATTGTAGAAAGTTTGGGATATGCGAAACAAGGAAGTTTAAAAGGGCAGATAAACATTAATAGCAATATCACATTCTATGTAAAATTTGGAGATTATATAGCGCGAATAGCTCAACTTCTTGCACTTATGCTCTTCATTTTCACCTTCATTAAACACGAGCGAAGAAGATAACAATATTTAGCTGAATAGTTTATTGTCCTCTATAAAATAGTATTGTGCTGAAGGTTTTCAGTAAAATATTTAAATCCAGAAACAACCCTCTGTGTTTAATGTAATAAAGATCATATTGTAGTTTTTCTAGACTATCTGTATAACTAGAGCCATAATTGGCCTTTACCTGCGCCCAACCTGTTAATCCAGGTTTTACAATATGTCTGGTTTTATAAAACGGAAGTGTTCTAGATAATTCTTTTACAAAAACAGGTCTTTCTGGCCTTGGTCCAATGATGCTCATTTCTCCAATTAATACATTATAAAATTGAGGAAATTCATCTAATCGTGTTCTTCTTAAAAATAATCCGAATGGGGTTATTCTATCGTCATTCTTTTCTGCCCACTGGGGGCCATTTAGCTCAGCATCTTCCAGCATTGTTCTAAATTTAAGAATTCTAAAGTGTTTGGCATTCTTACCAACTCTTTCTTGAGAATAAAATAAACTTCCTCTGTTGGCAATAAGGTTAATTAAGAAAATGAAGGGAATAAATAAAAAGCAGATCAACAATCCAATAATAGCCAAGCAAACATCGAATACTCGCAAGAAGAA
>CAZWSP010000200.1:2792-4136 GCA_964636585.1 uncultured Antarcticibacterium sp. | reverse complement strand
CTTAAAATTATTGACTAAATAATAGATTTTTTACTTGCCCATTACGACAAAAAAATTATTTTTGCAAAAAATAAACACCGATAAATCAATGTATTGGACTTTAGAATTAGCATCCTATTTAAGCGATGCACCTTGGCCGGCAACAAAAGATGAATTAATTGACTATGCTATTCGAACTGGAGCTCCATTAGAAGTAGTAGAGAACCTACAGTCTATTGAAGACGAAGGGGATTCATATGATTCTATCGAGGAGATCTGGCCCGACTATCCTACAGACGAAGATTACCTTTGGAATGAGGATGAATATTAGAAAAACATAACAAGCAAATACTAAAAGTCTCCCACAAGAGGCTTTTTTTTTGCGTACATTTGAACCATAATAAATACTAAAAACTATGAGTTTTTTAGATTCTGTATTAAAAGTTTTTGTTGGAGATAAATCCAAGAAAGATGTTAAGGAAATACAACCTATTGTAGATAAGATTAAAGCGCTGGAGAAGGAATTTGAAGGTCTTTCTTTAGATGAACTTCGTGGCAAAACAGTTGCCTTTAGGAAAAAGATAGCCGATGCAACGGCAGATATTCGCACAAAAATTGAAGTACTAAATACCGAAGCCGATGCTTCTGACGATATCACCAGAAATGAAGATATCTACGCAGAGGTAGATGCGCTAAAGGACGAGATGTATAGCATTACAGAAAACGTTCTTAACGATATACTTCCAGAAGCTTTTGCAACCGTAAAAGAAACTGCTAAGAGATTTGTACATAACCCAAAACTTAAAGTTACTGCAAGTGCGTTCGATAGAGAGATCTCTGCCGAAAAGGATTATGTAGAACTAGAAGGAGATCACGCTATTTGGAGTAACTCTTGGGATGCAGCTGGAAAACCTATTACTTGGGACATGATTCATTATGATGTTCAGTTAATTGGTGGGGTGGCAATGCACCAAGGTAAAATTGCAGAGATGCAAACTGGGGAAGGTAAAACGCTTGTTGCAACCTTACCTATGTACTTAAATGCATTAAGTGGAAACGGAGTGCACTTGGTTACAGTAAACGATTACTTGGCAAAAAGGGAGAGCGCCTGGATGGCTCCAATCTTTCAATTCCACGGGATTAGTATAGATTGTATAGATTATCACAGACCTAACTCGGCAGCAAGACGCAAGGCATACAATGCAGATATCACTTATGGAACAAACAATGAGTTTGGTTTCGATTATTTAAGAGATAACATGTCTCACGCGCCAGACGATCTAGTTCAGCGCCCACACAACTTTGCAATTGTAGATGAGGTGGATTCGGTTTTGGTAGATGATGCCAGAACTCAGTTAATTATTT
>CAZWSP010000200.1:0-2782 GCA_964636585.1 uncultured Antarcticibacterium sp. | reverse complement strand
CGTACTCATTTAACTAAGGTTTTAGCCGAAGCTAAAAAGTTAATAGCTTCAGGGAATACCAAGGAAGGTGGACTTCAATTATTAAGAGTTTACAGAGGATTACCAAAAAATAAGGCCCTTATTAAATTCCTTAGTGAAGAAGGTATTAAACAATTGCTGCAGAAAACGGAGAATCAATACATGGCAGATAACAATCGTGAGATGCCAAAAGTAGATGAGGAACTATATTTTGTTATTGAAGAGAAAAACAATCAGATAGATCTTACCGATAAAGGAGTTGAATTCCTTTCTGGAAAAGATGATCCAGATTTCTTTGTGATGCCAGAAATTGGTATGGAGCTAGCCAAGATAGATAATCAAGGTCTTAGCAAGGAAGAAGAAGTTGAGAAAAAAGAAGAGCTTTTCCGTGAATACAGTGTGAAAAGTGATAGAATTCATACCATGCGCCAGCTGTTAAAGGCTTATACCTTGTTCGAAAAGGATACCGAGTATGTGGTAATGGAAAATAAAGTGAAGATCGTAGATGAGCAAACGGGTCGTATCATGGACGGTAGAAGATATAGCGATGGGTTACACCAAGCTATTGAAGCTAAAGAAAATGTGAAGATCGAAGATGCTACTCAAACTTTCGCAACTGTAACCCTTCAGAATTTCTTTAGAATGTACCGTAAACTTTCAGGGATGACGGGGACAGCGGTTACTGAAGCTGGTGAACTTTGGGAGATCTATAAATTAGATGTGGTAGAAATTCCAACCAATCGCCCAATTGCAAGAAATGATCGTGAAGATCTAGTTTACAAAACGAAAAGAGAAAAATTCAACGCAGTTATAGAAGAAGTTACGAAACTTTCTAATTCAGGAAGACCGGTACTTATTGGAACAACTTCCGTAGAAATTTCAGAATTATTGAGTAGAATGTTGAAGTTAAGAAACGTTCCTCACAATGTTTTGAATGCGAAATTACACAAGAAAGAGGCTGATATTGTTGCTGAAGCAGGTAACTCCGGAATTGTGACCATTGCTACTAACATGGCTGGTCGTGGTACCGATATTAAATTGAGTAAAGCAGTAAAAGAAGCAGGCGGTTTGGCCATTATTGGTACAGAACGTCATGACTCTAGACGTGTAGATAGACAACTACGTGGTCGTGCTGGTCGTCAAGGAGATCCGGGAAGCTCACAGTTCTATGTTTCTTTAGAGGACAACCTGATGCGTTTATTCGGTTCTGAAAGAATCGCGAAGTTAATGGATAGAATGGGTCTGGAAGAAGGTGAAGTAATTCAACATTCCATGATCTCTAAATCTATTGAACGTGCTCAGAAAAAAGTGGAAGAAAACAACTTTGGAGTTCGTAAGAGATTGTTGGAGTATGATGATGTAATGAACGCACAAAGAGAGGTTATTTACAAACGTAGATACCATGCTCTTTTTGGAGATAGATTAAAAGTTGATATTGCAAACATGATCTTTGACACTTCTGAAGTGATCACAGAATCTAATAAAATAGCTTCAGATTATAAGAATTTTGAATTCGAGCTTATTAGATATTTCTCTATGAGTTCTCCAATTTCTGAAGAAGAATTTGGAAAAATGGATTCTCAGAAGATAGCTGGTGAAGTTTATAAAGCAGCATTCGTACATTACCACAATAAAATGGAGCGTACTGCAACTGCTGCCTTCCCAATTATCAAGCAGGTTTATGAAGATCCTGCTAACAATTTTGAAAGAATTGCAGTTCCTTTTACAGATGGTACTAAGAGCTTACAAGTGGTTACCAATTTGTTAAAAGCTTATGAATCTGAAGGGAAACAACTTACCAAAGATTTTGAAAAGAACATCACGCTTGCCATTATAGATGAATCTTGGAAAACGCACTTGCGTAAGATGGATGAATTAAAGCAGAGTGTTCAGTTAGCGGTGCATGAGCAAAAAGATCCATTACTTATCTATAAGTTTGAAGCTTTTGAGTTATTCAAATCTATGATAGAGCAAGTAAATAAAGATGTGATCTCATTCTTATTTAAAGGAGAAATTCCTGAAGGCAATACCAATAACATTCAGGAAGCACGTCAGCCAAAACGTCGTGAGAAAATTGAAACCAACAAGGAAGAAATTCCTAATATGGACGAGCGTGCAGCACAAAGCAGATCTGCAGGACAAACGCAATCTCGCCCGCAAGTAACCGAAACTATTGTGCGTGATCAGCCAAAGATCAACAGAAACGATAAGGTTACTATTAAAAATGTGATGAGTGGAGAGAATAAGACCTTAAAATTTAAACAAGCCATTCCTCTTTTGGATAAAGGAGATTGGGTTTTAATAGCTCACGAAGAATAAGTGTTTTTATCACTAAAACAAAAAGTCCCGGAATATATCTCGGGACTTTTTTGTTTTCAAAATTTATATCTTTAAACTCGATCTTAAGATAAATAGAATGAACAAATTCACAATTGAAATTAAGTGGGGAATCCTTTTTGTTTTAGCGTCCTTGCTTTGGGTGGTTTTCGAAAAAACTATGGGTTGGCATGCTGAGCTTATATCCAAACAGTCTATTTATACCAATATTTTTGGGTTTATAGCTGTACTTATTTACTTTTTGGCACTTAGAGATAAACGTGCCAATTTCTATAATGGGGAGATGACATGGCGGCAGGGATTTGTTGCTGGAATTGTGGTTACTCTTGTGGTCACTATTTTTGCTCCTTTAACTCAATACATTACTTCAGCTTATATCTCCCCTGATTATTTCAATAACATAATTGCATATACCGTAGAAAATACT
>CAZWSP010000199.1:0-4159 GCA_964636585.1 uncultured Antarcticibacterium sp. | reverse complement strand
ATTTCAGCAATGAAAGAGAGATCCTTTATAAAGTTCTTTTTGATATGAAGAGCGACCTTAACGATCTGAAGAAACTTACCATGAAATTGATGGAAAGTGGAAATCTGGAAAATGTGAAGGATGAACATGAAGGTCTTATTCAAAAGATCTACGGTGAAAATGATGAGGAAGATGATCTAGAAGATCTTAACAACGAAGAGCGAAATATTTTGCAAATTCCGCAGAACTCTTCACAGGAAAAAGAAGATAAATATTACTTTGCTGAAGAAATTGAAGAGGAAGAAACCCTATCTCTGCAAGACAAAGAATTAGAGCTAATTAAAAAATCTTTAGAAAGACATAGTGGCAAGCGAAAAAGCGCCGCCGAAGAACTAGGGATAAGTGAGCGTACGCTATATAGAAAGATCAAACAATACGATCTTTAACAGCTTAATTGAAGCAAATAGAAAGCATAATAATAGAATATTCAATGAAAAAATTTGGTTTAATTTTAAGTTGCCTCCTGCTATTCACTACGCAATCTTGTGGGGTATATTCCTTTACAGGAGCAGATACGGGAGCAGCATCTACTTTTCAGGTTAATTATTTTCAGAATACTTCAGATATTGTAGAGCCAGGGATAGATCGTGCGTTTACCTTGCAACTTCAGGATCTAATTCAAGGACAAACCAATTTAAGTCTCACCAATTCTGGTGGAGATCTTATATATGAAGGAGAAATAGTAGATTACTATGTATCTCCAATTACCGCTACCGCACAAAATACTGCTGCGCAAAACAGACTTACCATAGCCGTAAACCTGAGATATTTTAATACCTTGGATCCTGAGAAAGATCTAGAGAGACAGTTCTCTTTTTATTATGATTATCCAGCAGATGCGCAACTTATTGGTTCAACCTTGGATACCGCTTTAGAGGAGATCTATTCAAGAATTACTCAGGATATATTTAATGCAACGCTTACAAATTGGTAATGAACGCTAACGAATTAACATCCTTATTTGATAATTCGGCAGCCATAAAGGATGCTGAAATTACAGCATTAGATGCTATTCTTATTAAATATCCGTTTTTTCAGGCAGCACGAGCCACTTATCTAAAAGGTCTTAACAATCTAGACAGCCCTAGATATAATTTAGAACTTAAAATAGCCGCTGCACATACTATAGATAGAAGCGTGCTTTTCGATTACATAACTTCAGCTAGTTTTATACAAGACAAGGTTGCTCAACAAATAAAGAATCAGGAAGAAAGTTTAAGAAATATCACCGTTTTTGAACCTGAAGAAGTTTTCGGGAAGAAAAGCTTAGCTATAAATGAAGCTATTAAAATGAAGCAAACAGAATCTGATCAAGTGATGGATCCTTTTTTGTTTGAAGAATTGAAGGAGCAACTGGCAGCTTCAGCAGAATTGGAAACGGAAGTTATAGATCTAAATGAAACTTCAGATTTACTTGAAGGAAAACCTTTAGAATTCAAACCTCAGGAATCGCATTCCTTTTCGGAATGGTTAAGTTTAACAAAACCAACTCCAATAGAACGGGGAATTCCGAATCCAAAAAAAGCGCCTTCTTTAAAAGCTAGGAAGCAAGAATTGATAGATAATTTCATTTCTAAGAGCCCAAAGATAAAACCAAGCACTCCAATTTCCAATTCTAACATTGCTATGGATAGAACGGTGCCTCCGGAAGCCTTGATGACAGAGACCCTAGCACGAGTTTATTTAGAACAAAAAAATTATAAAAAAGCAATACAAGCTTTCAAGATTTTAATTTTGAAAAATCCCGAAAAAAGTGGTTTCTTTGCAGACCAAATTCGGGCAATTAAGAAATTACAAGAAAATAATACAGAACGAGAATGAGCACATTCACTATTTTTTTAGCATTGATAATTATAGTAGCATTTTTACTAGTAGTAGTAATTATGGTACAGAACCCTAAAGGTGGCGGACTTTCATCTTCTTTTGGAGGTGGCGGAGGTCAGCAAATTGGTGGGGTTAAGAAAACAGGAGACTTTTTAGATAAAAGTACTTGGACTTTAGCAACGCTAATGTTGGTTTTAATCTTATTATCTAACATTACTGTAATGGACGGAAGTGGGATTTCAGAATCTAGAGTTATAGACAATGATGGAACTATAGAAAACACAGTTCCTGAAGCTGCTCAAACTCCAGTACAAACTCAGCCAGAAACCGAACAGGAATAATTACTCCTAATCGTTTAATATACAATGCCAGCTTGTCATAAGCTGGCATTTTTTGTTTCAAAATGTCAGTATATAGGCCGTGGCATAATTTTGGTCATTTAGGCTCTATACAAAATAAATTAATTAACTAAAATACATTACACAAATGGCTTTAAAAATTAAACCTCTTTCAGACAGAGTACTTATTGAGCCTGCTGCTGCCGAGACTCAAACAGCATCTGGGATTTACATTCCGGAAACTGCTAAAGAAAAACCACAAAAAGGTAAAGTAGTAGCAGTTGGAAAAGGAACTAAAAAACATGACATGACCGTAAAGGTTGGGGATGAAGTTCTTTATGGTAAATATTCTGGAACAGAATTAAAATTGGAAGGGAAAGATTATCTTATCATGCGAGAAGATGATATTCTTGCAATTGTGTAAAACCTTACACGTTTAAGGCGCTTTCGGCACCTTGAATTTTCCAAAGAATACTAGTATATAACTAATATGAATTTTGCGGTATGCTTTGCATATGAACCACGCAGGATTTTAAAAAAATTAAGAAATGGCAAAAGACATTAAATTTAATCTTCAAGCTCGTGACGGAATTAAGCGCGGGGTAGATGCATTAGCAAATGCTGTTAAAGTAACATTAGGACCAAAAGGAAGAAATGTAATTATTAGCAAATCATTTGGCGCACCAACAGTAACCAAAGATGGTGTAAGTGTAGCTAAAGAAATAGAATTAGAAGATCCATTAGAAAATATGGGTGCTCAAATGGTGAAGGAAGTAGCTTCTAAAACCAACGATCTTGCAGGTGATGGTACAACTACCGCTACTGTATTAGCTCAGGCTATCGTAGCAGAAGGACTTAAAAACGTTGCTGCAGGTGCAAACCCAATGGACCTTAAAAGAGGAATAGACAAAGCTGTTGAAGCAATTACAGTAGATCTTGCGAAACAAGCTAAAGAAGTTGGAAACTCTTCAGAAAAAATAAAACAAGTTGCATCTATCTCTGCGAACAATGATGACCATATTGGTGAATTGATCGCTCAAGCTTTCCAAAAAGTTGGAAAAGATGGTGTTATTACTGTTGAAGAAGCTAAAGGAACTGAAACTCATGTAGATGTTGTGGAAGGAATGCAATTCGACAGAGGATATCTTTCTCCATATTTTGTTACGAACAGTGAGAAAATGACTTCAGATCTTGAAGATCCATATATCTTATTATATGACAAAAAGATCTCTTCTATGAAAGACTTGCTTCCAGTTTTGGAGCCAGTTGCTCAATCTGGGAAACCATTATTGATCATTGCTGAAGATGTAGACGGAGAAGCACTTGCTACTTTGGTAGTAAACAAACTTCGTGGATCTCTTAAAATAGCTGCAGTGAAAGCTCCAGGATTTGGAGACCGTAGAAAAGCAATGTTAGAAGACATCGCAATTCTTACTGGTGGAACTGTGATTTCTGAAGAAAGAGGATTTTCTTTAGAAAACGCTACTATAGATATGTTAGGTACGGCAGAAAAAGTTGCTATCGATAAAGACAATACTACAATAGTAAACGGAGCTGGAGACAACAAAACTATTAAAGAGCGTGTTCAACAAATCAAAGCTCAAATAGAGTCTACTACTTCAGATTACGATAAAGAAAAACTTCAAGAACGTCTTGCTAAATTAGCTGGTGGAGTTGCTGTACTTTATGTAGGTGCTGCTTCAGAAGTTGAAATGAAAGAGAAGAAAGACCGTGTAGACGATGCTTTAAATGCAACTCGTGCTGCTATTGAAGAAGGAATTGTTGCCGGTGGTGGTGTTGCTTTGGTTAGAGCCAAAAAAGTTCTTGAGAGCTTAAAAGGTGAAAATCCAGATCAGATGACTGGTATTCAGATCGTGAACAAAGCAATTGAATCTCCATTACGTACTATTGTTGAAAATGCAGGTGGTGAAGGATCGGTTGTAATTAATAAAGTACTT
>CAZWSP010000198.1:0-4180 GCA_964636585.1 uncultured Antarcticibacterium sp. | reverse complement strand
ATGTTAGCAAACATGGCGTGTTCCCTAATTGAGCATAAACGTATAAATACAACTGTAGCTAAAGCTAAAGCTTTGAAGCAGTTTGTAGAGCCTTTGGTAACAAAATCTAAAGAAGATACTACTCACAACAGAAGATTGGTTTTCGCTAAACTTCGCCAGAAAGATTCAGTAACTGAATTGTTTCGTGATGTAGCAGCTAAAGTTGGAGATCGTCCAGGTGGATATACAAGAATCATCAAGTTAGGAAACAGACTTGGGGATAATGCAGACATGGCAATGATCGAACTTGTAGATTATAACGAAATTTATAATCTTACTAAGCCAGAGAAGAAAAAATCTACTCGTAGAGCAGGTAAAAAGAAAGCTGCAGATGAAACTGCAACTGCAACTAAAGCTGAAGCTAAGACTTCTGAAAAGAAAGCTGAGAAGAAAGCAGATAAAAAAGATGATAAAAAAGACTAATAATGTTTCTTTATCAATCACACTTCAAAAAAGGGATAAGCCAATATGGTTTATCCCTTTTTTTATGAATATAAAATAGCTAATTATAATCTAGGTTAAATTCAATTAATTAATTTTGCCCATTCAAGGTAAAATTTTAACAGTACCAGTTTCATATTATGAAATATAAAACAAGAAAAAAAGCGATCATACTATTGGCAGATGGAACCATTTTTCACGGTAAATCTGTTGGAGATAAAGATGGGAGCGCTGTAGGAGAAGTATGTTTTAATACCGGTATGACGGGATATCAAGAGATCTTTACAGATCCTTCTTATTTTGGCCAGTTAATGGTAACAACCAATGCGCATATAGGTAATTATGGCGTGAAGGATGAAGAAAATGAATCTGACAAGGCTAAGATCTCTGGTTTGATCTGTAAAAATTTTAGTTACAACTATTCCAGACCAGGAGCAGATGGTTCATTACTTGAGTTTTTAGAAGATAGTAACCTATTTGCAATATCAGATGTGGATACCAGAGCATTGGTTGCCTATATAAGAGAAAATGGTGCAATGAATGCTATTATCTCTACAGATGTAGACAATATCGATGGTCTAAAAGAGCAACTTAAAGAAGTGCCAGATATGAATGGTTTGGAGTTGGCTTCAAAAGTGTCTACTAAAGAACCATATTTTTTCGGAAAAGAAGATGCTACCTATAAAATTGCAGCTTTGGATATTGGAATTAAAAAGAACATACTGCGAAATTTAGCTGAAAGAGATGCTTATGTAAAAGTATTCCCTTTTGATGCTACTTATGAAGATTTGAGCGGTTGGAATCCAGATGGCTACTTTTTATCTAATGGTCCTGGAGATCCACAACCTTTAACGAGTGCCATTAGTTTAACTAAGAAGATCTTGGAAAGAGATCATCCATTATTTGGAATTTGTCTAGGGCATCAGGTAATTGCTTTGGCAAACGGAATTTCTACTTATAAGATGCATCATGGACATAGAGGGATTAATCACCCGGTTCTTAATCTAAAGACTGGAAAAGGAGAGATCACCTCGCAAAACCACGGTTTTTCTGTAAGCAGGGAAGAAACAGAGGCACATCCAAATGTAAAGATTACTCATGTTTGCATTAATGATAATACAATAGGCGGAATGGAGATAACCAATAAGAATTGTTTTTCTGTTCAATACCATCCAGAAGCAAGTCCTGGACCGCATGATGCGAGCTACTTATTTGATGAATTTATTGATCGAATAAAATCTAGCAAATCATAATATACTGACTGTGACATCATAAAAAAGGCTGAGAATATATCTTCTCAGCCTTTTTTATTTGTTCAATTTTCATATTAGAACATTACTTTAATACTATAAATAGGATATATATAAGTCTAATGCCGAAAACGTTATCGCAAATATTCGGCTTAATCCTCAAATTTTCAACTAAAATATTTCTTGTATTTGTATATTGCATCTACTAAAAAATTAACCCAATTATGAGTATAATAATAAATATACACGCACGTCAAATTTTTGATTCAAGAGGAAATCCTACGGTAGAAGTAGATGTATTAACAGAGAATGGAATTCTTGGTAGAGCTGCGGTACCATCTGGAGCATCTACAGGAGAGCACGAAGCAGTAGAGCTTAGAGATGGCGGGAAAGCATATATGGGAAAAGGAGTTTCTAAGGCAGTAGATAATGTAAATAAAATCATTGCTGAAGAATTATTAGGTTTCTCCATCTTCGATCAAAATTTGATAGATCAGGTAATGATCGAGATCGATGGAACTAAAAACAAATCAAAACTAGGAGCAAATGCAATTCTTGGTGTTTCTCTTGCCGTGGCTAAAGCTGCCGCTCAAGAACTTGGATTGCCTTTATATAGATATATTGGTGGAGTAAGTGCAAATACATTGCCTGTGCCAATGATGAACATTATTAACGGTGGTTCCCATAGTGATGCGCCAATCGCATTTCAGGAATTTATGGTGATGCCAGTAAAAGCCAAAACTTTTACACATGCTATGCAAATGGGATCGGAGATCTTTCATCATTTAAAAAAGGTGTTGCATGATCGTGGTTTAAGTACTGCAGTAGGTGACGAAGGTGGTTTTGCGCCAACTTTAGATGGAACTGAAGATGCCTTAGAAACTATTTTACTGGCAATTAAAAATGCTGGTTATAAAGGTGGGGACGATGTAATGATCGCTTTAGATTGTGCCGCTGCTGAATTCTATGTGAATGGAAAATACGATTACACCAAATTTGAAGGTGATCAAGGAAAAGTGAGAACTAGTGAAGAACAAGCTTCTTATTTAGCCGAACTTGCAGAGAAGTATCCAATTATCTCTATTGAAGATGGAATGGATGAGAACGATTGGGAAGGTTGGAAATCTTTAACAGAGAAATGTGGAGACAAAGTTCAACTTGTTGGGGATGATCTTTTTGTTACCAATGTAGAGCGTTTATCTAGAGGAATTAAAGAAGGAATTGCAAATTCAATTTTGATTAAAGTGAACCAGATCGGAACCTTAACTGAAACTATTGCTACTGTGAACATGGCTAAAAATGCAGGATATACTTGTGTAATGTCTCACAGATCTGGAGAGACTGAAGATAATACGATTGCAGATCTTGCAGTGGCACTAAATACTGGTCAGATCAAAACAGGATCTGCTTCTAGAAGTGATAGAATGGCAAAATACAATCAATTATTAAGAATAGAAGAAGAGCTGGAAAGTGTGGCATATTACCCACAAATGAATGCCTTTAAGATCTAATTAATTTTGCAAATATTTAATAAAAACCCTTTCTACTACAGAAAGGGTTTTTTTATGGCGCTATTTTCTTAAAAAGCTGCCAAAGTTCTAGTTTTATTGAGAAATTCCTTTTGGTTTAGAGTCACTTTTAAGCGCATATTTCGTACTTTAGCATTCCGAAAAACTAATCAGAAAAGTTAATAATATATGTCAAAAGTTGCTACGTTAGAGATAGATGGAAAAAAATACGAATTCCCGGTAATAGTTGGATCAGAAAATGAAGTTGCCATAGATATCAAAAATCTTAGAGGAGAATCTGGAGTAATTACTTTAGATCCTGGATTTAAGAATACTGGTAGCTGTGAAAGTGCAATTACCTTTTTAGATGGAGAACTTGGAATTTTAAGATATAGAGGATATTCTATAGAAGAATTAGCTGAAAAAGCAGAGTTTTTAGAAGTTGTGTTTTTATTGATTTTCGGAGAATTACCTACCAAAGATGAATTAGATAAGTTCAAAGCTGATATTCAAGATCAGAGTGAAGTTAACTTAGACATGAAAAAGGTAATCAAAGGATTCCCTTCAACTGCACACCCAATGGGTATGTTGTCTTCTTTAACAAGTGCCCTTATCGCCTTCAATCCTAAATCTGTGAATGTAGATTCGGAAGAAGATATGTATAAGGCAATCGTTAAGATCTTGGCTAAGTTTCCAACTTTGGCAGCATGGACATTAAGAAGAAGAAACGATCTTCCCTTAGAAAATAGAGATAACAGTCTTGGTTATGTCGAGAGCTTCTTAAAAATGATGTTCCAAAAGCCAGGTCAAGATTATAAAGCGAATAAAAATGTTGTAGAAGCATTAGATAAATTGCTAATCCTTCACGCAGATCACGAACAAAACTGTTCTACTTCAACAGTAAGAATTGTAGGTTCATCACAAGCAAATTTATATACATCA
>CAZWSP010000197.1:0-4303 GCA_964636585.1 uncultured Antarcticibacterium sp. | reverse complement strand
CTTGTTGTTCAAAAGCTAACTTATCAAATTGCTTTTGACAACTTATATTTCCAATAATTAAAATTAGTAAGAAAATTTTTCTAAACATATTTGCTACAACGGTCTTGGTTAAGCCAAATAGCGTGGAGTAGGGACACGTTATTGTCGGCTTTGTTGTTTGTTACTTGATGACTAAAATAGCAATTTTCACCAGAATGCGCGCTATTTGGGCTTAACCAATGTTAGCTACAATTTATTTAAATTATTATTTAAAAATCCCACGCTTTGTTAAGTATCCGTTTTGCTTATTTTCAAACAGTTCATTTAGGGATTCATCATTCATTCCACTCCAAGTTCCATTATCATTTCTTTTTACAGGGTCAAACATATATTTCTGAAGGTAAAATTCATTGTCTTTTTCAGATTTAGAAATATACATTATTGCATATTCATATTTCTCAAACTTTGGTCGTCCGTAATGGTCGTAAACCAGAAATGAAATAGTGTCCTTTTTTAAATTATTGAACAATGGTTTTTCAATTTTGTATTTTGCTTTAAATCGTTGGTCAAAATAAATAACTTTTTGAAATACTGTATCTCCATCAATTCCAATAAATCTTTCTAAAGAAGTAGTATCTCTTTCAAAAATTTTTACCGATATCTTTTTTCCAACAAATGCAAATAAATTAATTTCATTATTTTCTGAATACAAATCAGGTTCGATTGGATTGTCAGTCGATTTGCAACTGAAAACGAAAATTGAAAAACTAAATATTATAAGGAGACGGTTCATCGGCAGCATTTCTTACAACGGTCTTGGTTAACGCAAGTAGCATGGAGTAGGGAAGCGTTCTTGTCGGCTTAGTTGATTTTTAATTGGTATCTAAAATAATACTTTTTCGACTAAACCCACTATTGCGCTTAACCGATGTTAGTTGCAGGTTTTTTTACTTGAAAATATGTTCTTAAAGAAATAACTTATTTTATCAATATTATTGATTCTGTTTACAATAACTACTTCTCCCATAAAAGATGTGTCCGGTTCTAAATTAATTTTCAAATATTTATTTGCTCTATAAAATTTATAATTATAGGTTTCAAATCCAATAAAAGAAAAAGTCAGGTAATTTTCTGAATTTAATTTATCTTCTGGTATTGCAATTGAAAATAATCCATCATAATCAGTCTGAACTCCAATATTTGTTCCTTTTAAAATGACATTTGTACCAGGTACTGGGAGATTGTCTTGATCAAGAACTTTTCCTTTTAGAATTATTGAATCATTTAAAACTTTTTTTGGAATTATACTTTTCCAATCTTTTTTTTCTATTAATTCTGTTTTAGTTTCTGAAGTTTTTGCGAGAGCAGGTTCGGTAATTCCTAAAATTGATCCTAAACCAAAGATTAAAGTCAATTTTGTGAATTGGTTTTCAAATTTAGTTTTTACTAATTTTTCTTCTATAAGCTGAGCTGTATCAAGTCGACCGCAAACCCCATTACTATTTTTCAATTTTTGAAATATTTCTTCTTTACTGTAAGAGGTAAAGTCAATTACTTCTTTTTGACATTGGTTACAGAATTTTCCTTTGTCAAAATCAGTCATTTTTGTCCAATTCTGATTGCAAGGTTCTATAATTTTTAAGGTTGATCTCATAAATTCTGTTTAAAATATTTGCAAAGGTCTTGGTTAACGCAAGTAGCGTGGAGTGGGGACGAGAACTTGTCGGCTTTGTTGTTTTTTAATTGGTGTCTAAAATAGCACTTTTCACTAGAAAGCCCGCTATTTGGGCTTAACCGATGTTGGCAATTGGCTCTTATCAACTAGAAGCCCACAAAATAGACATTATAACATTAAACATTTCTTTTGGAGACATTTCTAATCCGCTATTTTTTTAGTCAAATTTCTAGTTTTCAGATCCTCTCCACTATTTAATATTTTAAATACTTTTGTATTATCAATTTCATAAACTCTTGAATCTAGCGGTAGTATATAATATCAGTAGGGCGGAAAATACGCTGTTACCAATCGGTTTTGCTACAATTGCCCTATTTTTTATGATGTTATCGGCTGCCCTAATTTCTTCGAAAGTTTTGATTATTCAAATTCTTAGTTCTTTTGCTATTCAGAAAATGTTGTGAAGTTTTCTCCATCGTATCTACTTAATCCTGTGTTTCTAGTCCCGAACCAAAGGTATCCATCGTTATCCTCAACAATAGAAAATACACCATTATGAACAAGTCCTTCTTTTGTTGTGAATTTAGTAAACGATTTCCCATTGTAACACCAAATTCCACCGTTATCATCAATTTGTCCGGTTATGCCATCTGTTGAAAACCAAAGATTGCCATTTTTATCTTGAACAACAGAATACACCCAATTAACACCCTCTTTTTTACCATAATTAGTTAACTCTTTTCCATCAAAACAGAAAGCTCCATCACCAGTTCCAAACCAAATAAATCCAGCATTATCCTCTATAATGGACATGACCCTCACATAGCCAAAATGCTTAAGAGTAACATTAGGTTTAAGTCGAGCTAATGTCTTACCATCAAAAAAGCATATACCTTCACTTACATAAGAACCAAACCAGATGTTACCGTTTTTATCTTCTAACATTGATTCAATGTTTTTAAGATGTAAACTATCACTGTTAATTATGCTCTCATTATTTAGAAAAGCAGAAAAAACCTTCTCTTTATAAGTATAAACTCCTTCATTAGTGCCAAACCAAAGTGTTCCATTTTTACTCTGCATCATAGACCTTATTGTAATTCTTGAATTTGTTTTTTCCAAAGGAACACTAACTATCTTTTCCCCATCAAACTTAGATAAACCATTACTAGTTCCAAACCAAATATTTCCAATATTATCTTCTAAAATAGATCCAACAGAATTACTACTTAGACCGTCTTTAACAGTAAATTGAGTGAATAATGAACCATCATAATAATAAACACCTTCCCCAGTCGTACCAAACCAAAGATTTCCTTGTTTATCTTTAAGACTACAATGTACATTATCACCAACGCCAGAACCTTGAGTTTTTAAAAGTTTAGGTTTTCCAATAGAAATTGTATCTGTGTTTTTTAAATCATTAATTGATTTAGTTTTGACCTGTTCATTACAAGAATTATAAAATGCCAGTATTAGTAAAGAAAATATAATTTGAATGTTAAAGAGATTCTTAACCATAGTTTCATTTTAGCTTTTATATCTTTATTCGGAACATAGTATATATCCGTGAACGTCACTAATGTTTGCCGCTAGCTTGGTCTTTATTGCAATAGCTGCATATTCAATTTCATACCTTTTTGATATTTTTTCCACACCAATTTGAGAATTTAATATGAATTCCGAAATTTGATTTTCATCCAATTCGAAAGTATGATTTTTACATTGTATAAACATCAAAAGAATTAGAAATAATACGATTAGGATGCCAGATGCGTAAATTGAAATCAGATAAATACTTTTCGATATGTCATTTTTTGGAAACCAAAATGAAATCAAAAAGAGTAAAATAAAAAACCCGAAAATCAATAAGGATATATTCTAATATCGGTTAGCCTTTTTCAATTCAGGTGTTATAATATTTATCCTCATTACTTTTTTTTGCTTGTTGCCAACGATATTGGTTAAGGCCAGTAGCGGGTTTATATACGTGTTAAAGTCGGCTAAACCATTTCTTGCTTAAAGACTAAAATAATACTTTTAACTAAATGCCAGCGTATTTGCGATAACCGATGTTACCTACAGTACTTTTTAGATTATAAATTTTCCGTATATGATAAATTTCTGTTTTTCCAATTTTCAAATGACATCTCAAATTTTATTTCTCCTTTTCCGTGAATACCGATTTCCTTCCATCCAGCTTTTCTATAAAATTTTTCAGCTCTTGTGTTAGGGGAAGTTCCTAACCAAATATCGGTTTTTGTCTGTTCAAAATACCCGTCAATCATAATATTGTGAAGTTTTCTTCCAATTCCTTGCTTTTCAAATTCAGGTCTTAAAAATAAAGCCCAAACGTTGTTGTCTTTTAAATCTACAATTGAAAATCCAATAATTTCATTGTTAATTTCACAAATCCATCCTCTTCCTCTTTCTGTAATAAACTCCAAACAATCATCATCAGTTACTAATTCTGGATTTGACAGAGTATTTTCGGCTACAGAATTTCTAACTATTTGAATCTGTTTTATGTCTGCTACATTTGCTTCTCTAAAAGTCATTTTATTTAAATATGAAATCTGAACTTACACATTTTTTGTATTATACTGAAATAGGTTGACCATTTTTGATTCAATTTTCGACAGTTTAAAT
>CAZWSP010000196.1:0-4336 GCA_964636585.1 uncultured Antarcticibacterium sp. | reverse complement strand
ATTGATTAGGAGTAGAAAACTCCTCGTAAAGTTGTCTAAATTTGTTTTGATTGGTGTGACCCATTTCCTTCACTTCTTCCTTTGGAGCATCAGTTTCCTGAGCATATAATCCAGTTGAAAGAATTAGGAAAAACACCAAAATGGCGGAATTAATTTTTCTCATTTGTTTTTATTTGTATTAAAGTCTCTAAAAATAGGTATTTATATAGGCGATGCAATTCAATCCTTAAAATTTAACACATCTTCCTGCTTGTCTTTATTTAAAATTAAACTTTTGGTAGTGCCTTTAAAAGCAACATGCACCAAGTTTTTTTGTTCAGAATACATATCGGTTAAAATCGTATTCTTCACTGTAATCCTTTTAAAAGAAGGCACGTCTTTAATTTCTAAGAACAACAAAGCCATGTCATCTTCATATATTTTACCTAAGTATTTTACTGGATATATTTTCCCATCTATACTTACTTCTAACTTCTTATCTAAGTATTTTTTAATAAGTCCGGGAATATTGTCAGATTCATTTTTTAAACTTAGCCTCAAAGATTTATCATAACGGGTTTGCAAAAGATCTTCAAGATCGTCTATAAAAACGTGGGAGGTTATCTTCAAACTGTGGCTTTCTTCACTATACTCCATTTCTGTAACGCTTAAGTAGAATTTATGAGCTACACTAAAGGAAGTGAATCCTACAAAGAGAAGGATTAGAAGAAATTTAAATTTCATGATAGGGTTTAAAAAACCGAAAGTAATTTTTTTCTGAAGCATTTAGAACATTTTAATCCGAAATCTTCAAAAAACGTTCCAAAACAGCATTTTACAAAAGTGGTGAGAACCCAATTTATTCCTTTATTGAAGAAACATTTTTATTATACACCTTGCTTTGATCAATAAGGAATTCTATTAACGCTAGCTTGTTTTGCTTTTTCACCAAGATAGCTCCCAACCCATTATCATTAGCGTAATAAATAAAATCGTTTATATAGTCTTCTTTTACAGCTAAGGTTTCTGTAAAAAATTTATCATCGAACAAGCTGCGCAGTTGCGCTATAATATCGCTGTTGTTCTTATATTTATTTAAATCTAATTTTATTTCTGCAGGTCTAGGGTCGGGTAGAATCGGGCTAAGAATTAATCCCAAAATCCCTAAAACATCTACTCCTGGTAATCCTGGGCGTTGACCCAAGGCTAAGTTTAAAGGAGCTTTTTGCATATCATTGATATCAGAATCAAATTTCATGTTCTTTATATCGCCGAAAGATATATTTACAGGAAGATCTCGAACAATCTTTATTAGGCCTATGTCCGTTTTCATATTTCCTGTTAGCTGGACATTACTAATGTTAACCTCGTCCAGAACATTTAAATCTTCTTCAAGAAGCACTTCTAAATAGCCTTTTTCCAAGATCTGTTTGGTTATGAGAATCGTTTTGTTCTTATATTGAATAGAAGAAAATAGGAGTTCATCATTCTCTCTTACCAAGATCTGAAAACTTCCCGATTTTGTATTTACCGTTCCGGTTTGTTGGGTAGAATTAATAATGTTTACAGAAGATTCATCTATAAAAGGAGCTTTTACAGAACCTTTTAATAAGGTGTTTTCTTGGGCGATTATTGGGGAAACAGTAAATAACAGTAGGGCTATTACTTTTAGATATGTTCCTGATTTCATAAAGTGAACTTAAAGGTTGATTAATTTCTTTCTAACTGCTTTTTATATTTTTTGCTTAATCCCATTAAAAATTCAATCAGATCTAATTCATTTCCCTTCTTCAACATTTCTTCATCCAAGCCATTCACATCGGCATACAGGATGAAATCTGAAATATTATCGTAATCTATATTGAAATTGCTTTTAAAAAATTGGTCATTATATAGCTGACGCAATTCTGTGTTTATATCGACATCCCCTTCAGAATAAGGATTTGCGATATCATTTTGCTTATTAGAGATAAGCAGTAATTTGAAAAGATTCACGAAATTTAGACCATTCACCAATCTATTCTGACTTAATGCCAAGGCTTCATTTTTAGGTGCCTGCCCAAATTCTGGATTATTTCCCGTGTACACATAACCTTCTACGCCTTTAATTTCAGAAAAAACTGAAGCAGTATTTATCACTTGTAAAGATTCTGCATCAGTCGCCAAAACCCCGGTAAGATCGTAAGGGGAAACCACCACCTCTGGCAATCTATTCATAAGTTCGGTCACGTAAATATTAAGCTTCTTCGTTTTCAAGATACGATCATCTATTACTATAGAGAATTCTTCGAACTGAACTGCATAAACTTTCAAAGTATCGCTTAAGGCTACCCCAAGAGAAAACGCACCGGCAGCATTTGTGATTGTTCCTTCTTTAGAAGTAATATTATAAATACTTATTCCCTGAGGATCTTCTCCAACAGGCACCTCTACTACTCCGCTTACCGCGATGCGATCGTTAATTTGCGAAAAACTAAATTGCATTATTAAAAGAGTAAATATTAAATAAGCATGCTTTTTCATAAAAAAGATTTGTTTAAAGAAACAATTTTAGGCGAAATAAATATAACAAGGTTTACTTAAACTTTGGTTAAAGCATCACAATACTTAAATTTACAAAAATTGATCAATGAAAAACGCCATCTTAGCGAGCACTTCCACATTACACGGGCAGTCTTATCTATCCTACTTAATCCCGGAATTATCCAAGCTTTTCAAGAATTGTACCGAAATTATATTTATCCCTTTTGCCAGACCTGGAGGAATCTCCCATGATGAATATACCAAATTAGCCAAGCAAGTATTTGAAGCTATTAATATAAATGTTAGAGGTTTACACGAATATGAAAATATGCCTAAAGCGCTGAAGGAAGCAGAAGGTATTTTTACTGGAGGTGGAAATACTTTTTTACTGGTAGACAAACTTCATAGAAATAACTTGATGATGCCATTAAGAGAGCAGATAATTGCAGGAACTCCTTATTTGGGTACAAGTGCAGGAACTAATATTGGAGGCCTTACTATGCAAACCACTAATGATATGCCTATAATTTATCCTCCAAGTTTTAAAACACTAGGCATTATTCCGTTTAATTTAAATCCGCATTATTTAGATCCAGATAGTAATTCTACTCATAAAGGAGAAACAAGAGAAACTAGAATTAAAGAGTTTTTAACCATAAACACACAACCGGTTATTGGATTGCGAGAGGGAAGTTGGTTAGAAGTTAAGAACGATGATATTTTTTTAAGAGGAACTTTATCTGCTAGAGTATTTACTGTTGGGAAAGAGCCTTTTGAATTGGTTACCAATAGCAACCTAATTCAAATATTATAGTATGGATTATCAGAAAATCTTGAATACCATTCATGACGAATTAAGCTATAAAAACACCACAGGAAAAGTGGCTTCTTACATTCCAGAATTGGCTAAAGTAGATCCCAAAAAATTCGGGATGCATTTATATTGTACAGATTTAGAGCATTTTTCATTTGGAGATTGCCAGGAGAAATTCTCTATTCAAAGTATCTCAAAGGTATTCACCCTTACTATGGCAATGCAACTTTTAGGGGAATCTCTTTGGGAACGCGTAGATGTTGAGCCTTCTGGAGATCCTTTTAATTCACTTACGCAGTTAGAATATGAACAAGGAATTCCACGAAATCCTTTTATAAATGCAGGTGCCTTGGTTATTGCAGATATTTTAGTGTCGAATTTAAAAGACCCTAAGAAAGACCTTTTAGACTTCGTGAGAAAAATTACTGGAAATCAAGAGATAGATTATGACCCTACGGTAGCAGCTTCAGAGAAATCTACGGGTTATAGAAATTATGGCTTGGTAAATTATATGAAGGCATTGGGTAATATTAAAAATGATGTAGATCCAATTCTAGATTTTTATTTTCATCAGTGTTCATTGGCTATGTCCTGCGAGGAACTTGCTAATGCTTTTATGCTTTACGCAAATGGTGGCATTCTATTAGAAACCGGAGAAAAAATACTTTCGCCAAAAAGGGTGAAAAGGATTAATGCTTTAATGCAAACCTGCGGATTTTATGATGAAGCCGGAGAATTTAGTTTTGAAGTAGGCCTACCTGGAAAAAGTGGTGTAGGCGGAGGAATTGTAGCCATACATCCTTCTAAATATTCGGTAGCGGTTTGGAGCCCGATTCTTAACCCAAAAGGAAATTCAGAACTAGGGATGGCCGCCTTAGAAAAACTAACCACACTTACCGGATTTTCAATTTTTTAGCGCTTCAGAAATTTCAGAAAAAATAGCAAAATATATCGCAAAACTTTAAGATTATTAAACAAAAAAACCTTCCTGAATTAGGAAGGTTTTTTTTGAGCGAAAGA
>CAZWSP010000195.1:0-4350 GCA_964636585.1 uncultured Antarcticibacterium sp. | reverse complement strand
AAGCGGGTCTAAAATCATTTCCCCATTGTGAAATACAATGCGCTTCATCTATAGCTATTAAATTTACCGGCATTAATTTTATGCGCTCTTTAACTAGATCTTGCTGAAGACGTTCTGGAGAGAGGTATAAAAATTTATAGTAGCCATAAATGCAATTATCCAGCAAGGTGTCTAATTCTTGATAGGAGATCCCGCCAGTAATCGCCATTGCTTTTATTCCTTTGGCTTGTAAAGCATTTACTTGATCTTCAATTAAAGCAACTAGAGGAGAAACTATAATGCATATTCCTGCTTTTTGTAAAGCTGGGATTTGAAAACATAATGATTTTCCCCCGCCCGTTGGCAAGAGAACTATAATATCGCAGTTGTCCTCTGCCGCAATTATAATTTCCTCTTGTAAAGGTTTAAAGGAGTTGTATCCCCAATATTTCTGTAGTATAGTTTTGGCTTCCTGCAAATTTAGACATCCAGCGTATTTATTATAAAGCGACTTCTATCTTCTACCGTACCTATAGGTACTTCAATAGGAGTATATCCGTAGGTAATATAAGCATTTTTCAAGTATTCATGAATTTCTTGGGCTTGTTCAAAAGATTCGTATCGCTCATTATCGCTTATATAGATCTCTTTCCAAGGTGGTAAAAGAAAAATGTGTTCGTATTCATGAATCTCACAAGCCGTATTAAATATTTCGGGATAGGCGGTTTTAAAATAGTCCATATATGCCAGCACATCTGGAATCCCTCTATCTAAGAATATTAATTCTTTGGAAAATTCTACCGCTTGTTGATGTTGCGCTATTCTAGCCTCCAATAATTTCTCACTGAATAGCAAAGGTTTTTCTAAAAACAACTGCTCTACACCTTGTTTTTGCGCTTCTAAGGTGATTTGCCTTGATATTTCGTGAAGGCATGAATACCCTTGAATTTCAAGGTTTCTGATTATAGAAGATTTTCCGGTACCGGGACCGCCGGTAATAACTATTTTTTTACTTTGCACGAAGCAAATTTCGGTATTTGTAATCGATAAAAAAAATGAATCATTACTCGTATATTTGCAACGGAAGGAATGCAATTAATTATGGAAAAAGAGAGTAACCCCGAAGATTTTTACGATAAATTGAGATTGCAGTTAGAAGAAACAACTTCTTGGCCATCAGAGTATTTATATAAATTTATTGTGCAAACAGATCCTGAGAAGATCGAGAAGATCCATTTTATATTTAATGATCTTGGTGCAGTTATAAGCACGAAGAAATCAAAGAACGGAAAATATACCAGTGTGTCTATTAACGTTAGAATGGCAGATCCAGATGCAGTTATAGAGAAATATAAGCAGGTTGGGAAAGATGTGGATGGAGTAATTTCATTATAATGCGTTTTTAAAGCCGATTCTAACATTTAAATGAAGCCTAGCATAGGGAGGTTAAATAATATTTAGTATTTTGCAATCGGTATAATTTCTACCGATTTAGTTATCACCAATAAATTTCAATTTTGACGTACGAATTAGAATATAACTCTGAAAGGAGCAAGTTGATCATTCCAGAATATGGTCGGCATTTACAAAAAATGGTGGAGCATACAGTTGCCATTGAAGATGAAGCAGAACGCAACAAAGTAGCAAAATCTATTATTGCAGTTATGGGGAACATGAATCCTCACTTACGAGATGTGCCAGATTTTCAGCATAAATTGTGGGATCAATTATTTATTATAAGCGATTTTAAGCTGGATGTAGATTCTCCATTTCCTAAACCTTCTCGTGAACTTTTAGAGGAACATCCAGAGCCTATGACCTATCCTCAGAATTTCCCTAAATATCGTTTCTACGGAAACAATATCAAGAGAATGATAGATGAGGCAGTAAAATGGGAAAAAGGAGATCTTAGGGATGCATTGGAATATACCATTGCAAACCACATGAAAAAGTCTTATTTAAATTGGAACCGTGAATCTGTAGATGACGATGTTATTTACAATCATCTTAAAGAATTAAGCGGAGGAGAGATCAATTTAAAGAATAGCGAAGAGGACCTTAGTGAAGCTGCCAATTTGCTTAGAGCAAATAAGAAATACAGCAACACTCCTAAAAAAACTACAAACAGAAATCCTCGCGGACGTAAACGCTATTAAAATTTAAAACTTTATGGGTACTTTTCAAATTGAAGGGGGTCATTCCTTAAGTGGAAGCATTCAGCCTCAAGGTGCTAAAAACGAAGCGCTTCAAATACTTTGTGCAGTTCTATTAACTTCAGAAAAAGTGATTATCAATAATATCCCAGATATTATTGATGTAAATAAACTTATTAAACTTCTTGAAAATCTAGGAGTTAAGATCGAAAAACTTGGAAAAGGTAGTTACAGTTTCCAAAGTGATGAAATAGATCTTTCTTATTTAGAAAGCAATGCCTTTAAACATGAGGGTAGTGGCTTGCGTGGTTCTATCATGATCGTTGGACCAATGTTAGGAAGATTTGGAAAAGGATATATTCCTAGACCAGGTGGAGATAAGATTGGAAGAAGACGTTTAGATACGCATTTTGATGGTTTTATTAAACTTGGAGCTACTTTTAGATATAACAAAGAAGAGCGTTTTTACGGAGTTGAAGCTCCAAATGGTTTAACCGGAAGTTATATGTTATTGGAGGAAGCTTCAGTAACTGGAACTGCTAATATTTTAATGGCAGCGGTTTGGGCTAAAGGAAAAACTACTATTTATAATGCGGCTTGCGAACCATATCTTCAGCAATTATGCAAAATGCTGAATTCTATGGGAGCTAAGATCGAAGGTGTAGGGTCTAATCTTTTAACTATTGAAGGTGTAGGAAGTTTTACAGGTTGTGAGCATACTATTCTTCCAGATATGATCGAGATAGGATCTTGGGTAGGTTTGGCAGCTATGACCAAAAGTGAGATCACCATTAAAAATGTGAGTTGGGAGAATCTAGGTCTTATTCCAAATACTTTTAGAAAACTTGGAATTACTCTTGAAAAAAGAGGAGACGATATTTTTGTTCCTGCACATAAAGATGGTTATGAGATCCAGAATTTTATAGATGGCTCTATCATGAACATTAGCGATGCGCCTTGGCCAGGTTTTACACCAGATCTTTTAAGCATACTATTAGTTGTGGCAACCCAAGCAAGAGGAAGTGTGCTTATCCATCAAAAAATGTTTGAAAGCAGATTGTTCTTTGTAGATAAATTAATAGATATGGGAGCAAAGATCATTCTTTGTGATCCACACAGAGCTACTGTAATTGGTCACGATTTTAAATCTAGCCTTAGAGCAACAACAATGACTTCTCCAGATATTAGAGCGGGTGTATCTTTATTGATCGCTGCAATGTCTGCAGATGGAACATCTACCATTCATAATATAGAACAGATAGATCGAGGCTATGAAAATATAGATGAAAGACTTCGAGCAATAGGAGCGAAGATCACTCGGATAGACTAAAAGATAAATACGAATAATAAAAAAGCCGAGTAAATTAATTACTCGGCTTTTTTAATGCTGTAAACTGAAGTTTAGGATTTAGTTTGAAACGTTTGCTCGTGGTAACCGAACAAGTTCTGCTTTTTTATCATACTTGCCGTGCGCTCTGGAAGCATATTTTCCCATCCAGTTTTTCCATCGTTAATCATTTGAAGAATCTCACGAGAAAATACATCTAAAATCTCTGGATTATAATTTTCAATATCTATCACTTTTCCGTTGTATTTAAAGAATTTATATAATTCCTTCATACGTGGATGTACTTTTAAGTTTTCACTCGTAATAATTTCTCCTGTTTCAGGATCTTTTAAAGGATATAAATATACTTTAAGATCTTTAAAGAATAATTTTCCAAAGGCTTCCAAAATACCACCACTTAAATGACGGTAATATTTCTCATCAAAAATATCGATAAGATTGTTTACACCCATTGCAAGACCCATTCTTTCTTTGGTATATCTAGAGAAGTATTCAACTACTTTATAATATTCCTGAAAATTGGAAATCATTACAGTTTGACCTAAGGAACAAAGCAATTCTGCTCTATCCATAAAATCTCTTTCATCAATCTCACCTTCTGCACGAAGGTTTGAAAGCGTGATTTCAAAGATAACCTCGGTATTTTCTTCTTCAACTTTATTCTCTTGTATAAAAAGCTCTAAAGACCTTTTATACATATCCATATTTACCTTTGTAACAGGTCTAAAACTTCCTCTTAACGCAAGAATATTCTTCTTGTATAAAATTTTAGCTGGTAAAATATTATTTCCATCTGGTGCAAACATCACGGCATCTGTCATGTTATTTTTCACCAATTGCAAGCTCATTAATCTATTATCTACTTTTTCG
>CAZWSP010000194.1:0-4359 GCA_964636585.1 uncultured Antarcticibacterium sp. | reverse complement strand
CTAGGCGCAACCAACATAACCGCATTAGGATTTTTCTTCTTGATCTTCATTGCAGCTAGAAGAATACACGGCGCCGTATTTCGCATTGCCGGTTCCAAAATTATCTGATCTTGATCTATCTTAGGCAATTGTTCCTTTATAATATCATTATAGGCGTCGTTACTTAAGATCAGGATATTCTTGATAGGCACCACATTGGTAAGCCTATTAAATGTCATTTGCAGCAAGGTTTCGCCCAAACCAAGCATATCGTGAAACTGTTTAGGATATTTGGAAGTACTAAGCGGCCAAAACCTGGATCCTACTCCACCAGCCATAATTACCGCATAATAATCTTGATTGTAACTTTTCATTCTTGTTTTTTAAATTAACTATCCTACTATTAGTTCTACTTCCGCGTTTGGCTGAAATAAGTAAATTTTACCGGTTTCCATTTCCACGCATTCATATCGTTTTCTTCTCTTTTCCCCTTTTTTAAAGATCTTACCGTTATAGATCTTAAAAACTCCTCCTGCTGGTAATTCAAAAACATAGTTTTTATCGGTCTCTGCATCAAAACTTTTTAAGGCTACAGATAAATGTGCATCGGTATCACTACTCGCCTTCGGATTTTTAAAATGCTTCGCTATTAAAGGTAGTAATTGTACCGGGAATATTTCGGGTCTTATAAAAGGCAACATCATTTGCTGAAACGTAAATTTCCATTCTTGCCCATGTGGTTTTATGGCTCTTCCAAATTTATCGAAAGCTACCAAATGTGCGATCTCATGCACCATGGTAATCAAAAATCTGAACTTATTGAGATTGGCATTTATCGTGATCTGATGCACGCCATCTTGAGTTCTTCTATAATCGCCATGTCTGGTAACACGTTCATTCACGATCTTGAGATGAATGTTGTTTTTTTCTATAAGATCAAAAATTGGAGCCACAGCATGACTAGGAAGATATTTCTGTAAAACCTCACTCATCAAATCACTTTTTTAAGGCGTGCTATTGGAAACTTGCAATAATTTCCCGTTGTAAAATTTATTTCCATTTAAACTGAAATTCATAATATAAGCGGCCATTTCTTCTGCAGATATTGAAGCTTGATACCCCGGAAAAGCTTCTTCCAACATTTCTGTTTGCACCGCGCCTAAGGCAAGTACATTAAAGGATGGGCCGTTCTCTTTGTATTCTTCAGCTAATAACTCGGTTAAAGTAATTAACGCGCCTTTGCTTGAGCTATATGCAGAAAGTCCAGCAAACTTTACGCTCCCTTGCACGCCGCCCATACTGCTAATATTAACCACATGAGAAGTTGCTTTCATTAAAGGCAACACGATCTTTATAAGCGCAGCAACCCCAAAAACATTGGTATTGTATACTTGTTTAAATTCGGAAATAGTAGCCTCCTGAAAAGGTTTATTTAATAAAGAACCTGCATTATTAATAAGAATATCTACCTGCTTCCAATTTGTATTTAATACATCTTGAATTTGCTGAAGATCTTCCTCCTGCGTAATATCACAAGCTATAGTAGTAACATTTTTCAGCTTCAATTTTTCTACTGAATCTGGATTTCGCGAGATCGCTAAAACACGATGTCCCGCCTCAGAAAAAAGCTTCACCATTTCAAAACCGATACCTCTACTTGTTCCGGTTATTAATACCTGCTTCATTTTAATTTAGTTTTATCTCTTTCGCTTGAGTATTTACAATCTTATAAACTCCAGGAATCATAGATTCAATTAGATCTGTCATAAACGGAATATCCATCTCACTTGCTTCATCTGAAACATGATGGTAATAATTATAATTTGTAAAATCGAAGGAACTAATGGTTTGCGCCGGTACCTTAAATTCATTGTAAATAGAATAATTATCGCTGCGCATAAATAAATTGAATTCTTTAGCCTTCGGAAGAAATCCTAAAACTTTTGAATTGGAATATTCGTTGAATTTATCTGCAAAATTAGAAAGCTCGTATCCCGTTAGATAGGCTTTATGATCTTTTCCAACCATTGGCACCCCAATCATTTCGATATTGAAATTTAAATACAGATCTAGATTTTGTTTTTTGAGTTTTGAAGCCAAATGTTTAGATCCTAAAAGACCTTTTTCTTCTGCAGAAAAGAATGCAAATAAGATACTTCTCTTATTTTTTTTAAGATTCCCAAAATATTTAGCCAACTCCAACACGGCAACAGAGCCAGCAGCATCATCATTTGCGCCATTTGCGATAGAATCTCCATCGATGCTTTGGACTATTCCAATATGGTCATAATGCGCACTTATAATAATGAATTCCTTTTTTAAAACCGGATCGGTTCCTTCTAAAACCCCAACTACGTTAAACGCAGCTGCACCTTTAACATCAAACGAATCTTTATAGGTAGTAAAATATGGCTTTACATTATTTTTAGACAGAATATCCTCAATATAATTTGCAGCTTTTTGTATTCCTTCAGAACCGGTATCTCTCCCCATAAGATCATCGGAGGTTAAGAATTCTATTTCTGCTCTTACGGCAGCTTCAGAAATTTCAGGATTGATCTCTTCTAAAGGTTCGGCTATAATTACCTGAGTGTCTTCAGTTGAATTTTGTGTAGAGTTACACGCGGAAAAAATGAATAACGCAGCGATGCTGGTCATTCTTAAAATTGATTTTATCATAGTGCTAAAGATAAAAAAATCCCGCAATAGCGCGGGATTTTGAAATATATTAAATTCTATAAAAATCTAGGCTAACATAGTAACCGGATTTTCTAAATAGATCTTTAAAGTTTGTAAGAAAGCTGCACCAGTTGCACCATCTACAGTTCTATGATCACACGCCAAAGTTACCTTCATAGTATTCCCAACAACGATCTGCCCGTCTTTTACAACTGGTTTTTCTACAATTGCTCCAACAGATAAAATAGCTGAATTCGGCTGATTTATAATGCTTGTAAACTCGGTGATACCGAACATTCCTAAGTTAGAAACGGTAAAAGTACTTCCTTCCATTTCTGAAGGTTGTAATTTTTTACTTCTAGATTTCCCGGCAAGATCTTTAACCTGATTCCCAATTTGGGTCATGGTTAACTGATCTGCAAATTTTATAACTGGAACAACCAAACCATCTTCTACAGCCACAGCAACCCCCATATGAATGTGTTTTGCTATTTTGGTAGAATCTCCGGTCCAAACAGAATTCACTCTAGGGTGTTTTCTTAAGGCCATTGCAGAAGCTTTAATTACCATGTCGTTAAAAGAAACCTTAACATCTGGCATTTCATTGATCTGCTTTCTAGATTCCATTGCAATTCCCATGTTCACCTCTATTGTAAGGTAATAATGCGGAGCTGTAAATTTAGATTCGCCTAAACGCTTCGCAATGGTTTTACGCATTTGAGAATTCTTGATCTCCTCGAATGACTCATCTCCTGCAGGAATATATTGTTGAACTGGCTTTTCCGGAGTGCTCGCTGCTTGTGGAGTACTGCTTTCAGCTCTTTTTGACGGAGTGAAATCTTCTACATCCTTTTTAACGATACGTCCGTTCTCTCCAGATCCTTTTACATCGGCAAGGTTAATTCCTTTATCCTCTGCAATTTTCTTAGCTAATGGCGAAGCAAATATTCTGCTTCCATCTTTAGCTTCGGTAGTATTCGCTTGTTCTTTATTTTCTTTACTTTCCTCTTCTGAAGATTCTTTTTCTTCTGAAGATGATTCTTTTTTCGCTGAAGGTTTTGCTTTTACTGAAGAGCCTGTACCCATCCCAGAAACATCTGTTCCTTTTGGTCCAATAATAGCCAACATGCTATCTACTTTGGCAGTTTCTCCTTCTTGAATTCCTATTTTTAATAAAACCCCATCATAGAAAGATTCAAATTCCATGGTAGCTTTATCGGTTTCAATTTCAGCTAAAATATCACCCTCCTCAACAGTATCTCCTTCTTTTTTAAGCCATTTTGCAACGGTACCTTCTTCCATGGTATCACTCAACCTTGGCATATTGATAATCTCTACTCCTTCTGGAACTTCATCTGAAGAATCTTCTGTATCTTCTTCTTTTTCTTCGTCTTTTTCCTCTTTTTTAGATGAATCTTTAACAGGCGCATCTTTAGAAGAATCTTTTGTTGAAGTTGATTTTTCTTCAGTTTTCTCTTTTTTATCTGAAGCAGAAGAATCACCTTTTAAAAGGTCTGAAATATCTTCTCCTTCTTCTCCAATAATTGCTAAAAGATTATCTACCGGAGCAGTTTCTCCTTCTTCAATTCCTATGTGCAATAAAGTCCCATTATAGAAAGACTCAAATTCCATAGTTGCCTTATCGGTTTCAATTTCAGCTAAAATATCTCCCTCTTCAACCTTATCTCCTACTTTCTTCAG
>CAZWSP010000193.1:0-4372 GCA_964636585.1 uncultured Antarcticibacterium sp. | reverse complement strand
TTTTATTGTTTATAACAGAGAACTGAAGTGCTGGATGGGTGCGTTTAAAATGAAAACAGGCTTGAAGGGAGTTATCTTCAGATTCGTCATTCACCAGAATGATCTCAAAATGAGTGCTTGGATATTTTAAATTGGATAGGCTGAGCAAGAGTCGGGGAAGATTTTCAGCTTCATTTCTAAAAGGAACAATGATGGAAAATTTAGTTTCTGCTGCTAATCTTTCAGATTTAAAAAATTTTACCGACTTCCAGCCATACATAAGCAGCAGCATTAGCAGGAAATATGCAGCAGATATCAATGCAAGAAAAAGGAGGAAGAATTGCATAGATTAGGAAACGCGAATTAAGGAATTGCTAATTAGAATTATGTAGCTTTGTAAAGCCCATTCAAAAGTAAACAAACTATTAAATATGGGCGCTAGCTAAAGACTTTCCGCTTTTGAAAACAGAACGAATTATTTTAGGAATAGATCCCGGAACCACAATTATGGGTTTTGGCTTGATCAAGGTGGTGAATAAGAAAATGGAATTCTTGCAGCTTAATGAGTTGTTGCTTCAGAAATATAGCGATCCTTATATTAAACTAAAACTCATTTTTGAACGCACGGTAGAGTTAATCGACACTTTTCATCCAGATGAAATTGCGATTGAAGCACCATTTTTTGGGAAAAACGTGCAATCTATGCTGAAGCTTGGGCGAGCTCAAGGTGTTGCTATGGCTGCAGGTTTATCGAGTGAAGTTCCTATAACGGAATATTTACCCAAGAAAATTAAAATGGCGATTACCGGAAACGGAAATGCCAGTAAAGAGCAAGTGGCCAAAATGCTTCAGAGTTTGTTAGGCTTAAAAGAACTACCCAAAAACCTAGATTCCACAGATGGATTGGCAGCTGCGGTTTGTCACTTTTATAATACTGGAAAAGTAGAGATCGGGAAAAGTTATACGGGCTGGGATTCTTTTGTAAAACAAAACCCTGGTAAACTAAAAAAGCAATAAGCAATGCCTTCTCTTTATATTCATATTCCTTTTTGCAAACAAGCCTGTCATTATTGCGATTTTCATTTTTCTACTTCTATAAAGAAAAAAAGTGAACTCGTAGAAATGTTGTGTAAGGAAATGCAGCTTCGGAAGGAGGAGTTGAAATCTGATTATATAGAAACTATTTATTTTGGAGGTGGAACACCTTCTTTGCTTTCATCAGAAGATCTAAAGCGAATTTTTGAAGCTATAAATTTAAATTTCAAAATAGCTGAAGATGCCGAAATTACCTTAGAAGCAAACCCTGATGATCTTTCCGAAGAAAAATTACAAATATTTAAGTCGGCCGGAATTAATAGATTAAGCATTGGAGTGCAATCTTTTTTTGAAGAAGATCTGCAGGTGATGAACCGTGCTCATAATGCCACTGAAGCTTTGGAAAGCATTAAAATGGCGAAAAAGTATTTTGATAATATTTCTATAGATCTTATTTATGGAATCCCAGAAATGAGTAACGAGCGCTGGCAAAAAAACATTGAAATTGCATTAGAGCTTGGTCTGCCTCACTTTTCTTGTTATGCATTGACCATAGAGCCAAATACTGCTTTAAAGAAAATGATAGAAAAAGGCAAGATAATGCCGGTAGATGATGATGCCGCAAGTGCACATTTCGAAATTTTAACTACCACTTTAAATGCTCACGGATATATTCAATATGAATTTTCCAACTATGGAAAGGAAGGTTATTTTTCAAGGAATAATACGGCATATTGGTTTGGGAAACAATATTTAGGAATTGGCCCATCTGCTCATTCTTTTGATGGTTCAAGACGAAAATGGAACGTGAGCAACAATACAAAATATATTAAGTCGCTGGAAAAAGGCGATTTGCCTTTTGAGGAAGAAGTGCTATCTGAAGCAGATAGGTATAATGAGTATGTGATGACGCGCTTGCGTACCATGTGGGGAATAGATCTGGCGGAAGTTGAAGAAATGTTCGGTTCGAAATTTAATAAGCATCTATTAGCTGAAGCTTCAAAAGAAATAGCATTAGGAATGTTAGAAAAGGACGGGGAGCGGCTACTAATCACTAGAAAAGGTAAATTTTTAAGTGATGGAATTGCCAGTAACTTATTCTTTTTAAATTAGTGTGCATATATCTAATGTTTTCGTGAATCTGAACTAATGAATGCTAAATGATTTATTTCCTTTGAATTAAAAATTAGATTCTGAAATAAATTCAGCATGACGAGTTATTAATCCGTCACCCTGAACTTGTTTCAGGGTCTAGGTTGTTCAAAAAGTTTTATATGGAAAAAAGTTATATCTATATTTTAACGAATAAATCTAAAAGAGTTTTATATATAGGAGTGACAACAAATTTATTTAAGAGGATTCTTGAGCATAAAGAAGGAAATGGTTCAATTTTTACTCAAATATATAATTTGAAATATTTAATATATTTTGAAGAGTTTACAGATGTGAATCAAGCAATTTCAAGGGAGAAACAATTAAAAAATTGGCGAAAAGAGTGGAAGTGGAATCTAATAAAAGATTTAAATCCTGAGCTGAAGGATTTATATGAGGACTTGAAATTATAATATTGGTTTCGAGATGCTGAAACAAGTTCAGCATGACGAAGAGTGATAAAGGTTTTTTCTTAACCCTATATTTAATCAAGGTCTCAAAATATGGATATTTTATTACTTCCAAATAAGTATCCTAATAGATGCTGAAACGAGTTAAGAACGAAGCTACTAAGGAATTATTCAATTCAGTTCGTCACCCTGAACTTGATTCAGGGCCTCAAAAAGATTTTATAAGATTCCGTTTGAAGTTGAAATAGATGCTGAAACAAGTTCAGCATGACGATATTAGTTGAAAATATAGCATGATAGCAGAAATAGAACATCAGAATAAATCCTATACAATAGATCTATCTAAACCATTGGATATTTCTTTAAGCTTACGTGGAGACGATAAAAACACTGTTGCTTGGTATTTGAACGCTCCAAAGATCCAACCAGTTATAGATGGCGATTTTATTGGAAAAGTTACTGCTGGGAGCTCTACCAATTTTAATAATGTCATGTTTAATCCGCATGGACATGGTACGCACACAGAATGTGTAGGGCATATCACCAGAGAGTTTTACAGCATTAATGAAGCTTTAAAAACTTTCTTTTTCACCGCACAGGTTATTTCTGTTGAACCTGAAAAAAGGGGAGAGGATCTGGTGATTACGGAATCTCAAATACGGAACCTACTAAAAGAAGATGAGGTGGAGGCTATTGTAATAAGAACATTGCCTAATTATATAGATAAGCGAAGTAAAAAATATTCACATACCAATTGGCCTTATCTGGAAGAAGGAGCTGCTAAATATACTCGAGAACTTGGTATAAAGCATTTATTAATAGATCTTCCTTCTGTAGATAAAGAAAAAGATGAAGGAAAATTGTTAGCTCATAAAGCATTTTGGGATTATCCCAAGAATACCAGAATGAACGCTACTATTACAGAATTGATCTATGTTGCAAGCAAGATAGAAGATGGAATGTATATTCTAAACCTTCAAATAGCATCTTTTGAGAATGATGCTGCGCCAAGTAAGCCGGTGCTTTATAAAATACTGTAATAACTAAAAAACCCGCTTCATATAAATGAAACGGGTTTGTAAGATTTTACTTTAAGAAGGTTTATCCTAAAGCTACTCTTTCAAAAGCAACAACTTCAAGACCTTTGTCTACAGATTCTACGTAGGCAGCGATACTCATTTTATTGTCTTTTATGTAATCTTGGTTCACTAAAGTATTGTCTTTAAAGAAACGGTTCAATTTACCTTTAGCAATGTTATCTAACATTCCTTCTGGCTTACCTTCTTGTCTCAATTGATCTTTAGCGATCTCTATTTCTTTATCGATAACAGACTGATCTACTCCAGCTTCATTTAAAGCAACTGGATTCATTGCAGCAGCTTGCATAGATACGTTCTTTGCAGCTTCTTCAGCACCTTCTACATTTTTAGAAAGACCTGTAAGAACAGCGATCTTGTTACCAGCATGGATGTAAGAACCAACGAAAGGAGCTTCCATAGAACGGTAATCTCCAATTTCTATTTTTTCTCCAATAACTCCTGTTTGCTCAGTTAATTTATCTTCAACAGAAATTCCGTTGAAATCTGAAGCCAATAATTCTTCTTTAGATGAAGTAGATAAAGCTAGATCTGCAATTGCAGTAGCCATAGCTACGAAAGAATCATTCTTAGCAACGAAATCTGTTTCACAGTTTAGAAAAACAATAACACCTCATGTAGCAACATCATTTACTTTTGCAATAACCGCCCCTTCAGAACAATCTATGTCGGCACGATTAGCAGCTACTTTTTGATCTT
>CAZWSP010000192.1:0-4446 GCA_964636585.1 uncultured Antarcticibacterium sp. | reverse complement strand
TTTTACATATTAATTGAAATAAAAACAAATTATGGCTTTAGAGATAACAGACGCTAATTTTGAAGAAACCGTATTAAAAAGTGATAAACCAGTAATGGTAGATTTCTGGGCGGCTTGGTGTGGACCTTGTAGAATGGTTGGACCAATCATAGATGATATCAGTAAAGATTACGACGGAAAAGCAGTGGTAGGAAAATTGGATGTAGATGCCAATCAAGAATTCGCAGCGAAATATGGTGTTAGAAACATCCCAACAGTACTTATTTTCCAAAATGGAGAAGTAGTTGGTCGTCAAGTTGGAGTTGCTCCAAAAAACACTTATGCTGAAGCATTAGACGCTCTTTTATAGGGATTCTCAAAATTCTAAATATAAGCCTCGCTGAGATTAATTTCAGCGAGGCTTTTTTATTTCAAAAAAATATAATCCCTATCTTTCTATTTCACAAAATAATAATTAGAACGTATTCATGTTAGAGCAGGAAATTCATAAATCTGGAGGTTTTCTAAATTTAGATATTTTAGCTAGACAGGTTGTAGAGGGATTTATATCTGGAATTCATAAAAGTCCGTTTCATGGATTCTCTGCAGAATTTGCTGAACATAAGATTTATAACAATGGAGAAAGTACCAAGCATATAGATTGGAAGCTATTTGCCAAAACCGATAAACTATACACCAAGCGATACGAGGAAGAAACCAATTTGCGTTGTCATTTAATTATAGACAATTCTTCATCTATGCATTATCCGCTATTAAGGAAATTCAATAGAGATTCTTTGAATAAGATCGCTTTTTCTGCTTTAGCTGCAGCTTCATTAATGCAAATCTTAAAGCGGCAGCGAGATGCTGTGGGATTAAGTGTGTATAGTGATACCTATGATTTTTATGCGCCAGAGAAGGGAAGTGAGCGGCATCATCATATGTTGCTAAATGAATTGGATAGGATCGTGGAAAAGCCGGTGCTAAATAAAACTACAGATAGTTATACATTTCTTCATCAAATAGCTGAAAAATTAAAGAGAAGGTCGTTGGTGTTTCTTTTCACAGATATGTTTCAAGAGGATAAAGAGGAAGCAGAGTTGTTTGAAGCTCTAAAACATTTAAAATATAACAAACACGAAGTGGTGCTTTTTCATGTAATTGATAAGAAAAGAGAATTGGAATTCGACTTTGATAACGCTCCAAAACGATTTATAGATGTAGAATCTGGAGTGCATTTAGATCTTTACGCCGAAAATTTTAAGGAAACTTATCAAACTTCAGTAGAAAAATACTTCAATATGCTCAAATTGCAATGTGCTAAATACCGAATAAAGTACGTGCAGGCTGATATTGGTGATAGTTTTGAAAAAATTTTAACCACCTATCTTATTGAGAGACAAAAATTTGCGGGATAGGCTTAAAATTAATCCAAAATTATTTTAAAAAACGTTTGTGGAATCTAAAAACTGCAGTATATTTGCCATCGCAATAAAGCAACGGTCTGGTAGTTCAGTTGGTTAGAATATCTGCCTGTCACGCAGAGGGTCGCGAGTTCGAGTCTCGTCCAGACCGCTTATTACACTTCAAAATAACACTAAAAGCCTCTAAATCAACGATTTAGAGGCTTTTTAATTTCATTTAAACTCATTTAATTTCATTTAAACCTAAGTAATTGGTGCTCAATTCGGTGCATATTTTTTGAGAATAAAATATGCACCGCGAAGCTCCTAACGTACTGTTAATAAATATTTTACGAATATTTTTTACGATTTTAATTCCATACCTTTTGGTGTATAATTTAAATATGCACCTATGAATAATTTATTATCCATATTATTTTACCCAAAGAAGACAACCTCTGATAAAAATTCAGATGCTGTAATATATGTTCGTTTAACCTATAATGGGAAGCGGGTTGACTTTACAACTTCAAGAAAAACGGACTTAAAAAAATGGAATACTCAAAGCAATAATGCAAAAGGTAGCTCAGATGAGTCTATATCTATTAACAGGCATTTGGATTCCATTAAAGCAAAACTATATAATATATATGATCGATTAATAAGAGATAATAAGACAATATCTTCTAAAATTATTAAAGACATTTATTTTGGAAAAGGGGAGGAAGAGCGTATGCTTATGGAGATTTTTCAGGATCATAATGACCAAATGAAAAAGCTAATTGGTAAAGGCTATACAAAGGGTACCATGCAACGCTACGATGCCTGTAAAAACCATATTGAAAATTACCTGTTATTCGATTACAAAAAGAAAGATATACCAGTTCAGGAAGTGGATCATAAGTTTATCACTGGTTTTGATCATTATTTAAAATCCCAAAAAGACTGCGCCCACAATACAGCTTTAAAGTATATCGTGAATTTTAAAAAGATCATTCGAATTGCATATGCCAACCAATGGATTGATCGAGATCCATTTTTTCATTGGAAAGGAACCTGGAAATCTTCCGAACGTGAATATCTGACGGATATGGAACTTCAGAAGATGGCTGAAGTAGAATTTGATATTCCCCGTTTGGACTTAGTTAGGGACATATTTTTATTCTGTTGCTATACCGGCTTGGCATTCGCTGATGTAAAAAAGCTATCGGAAAATGATATTGTTATCGGGATGAATGGAAAAAAATGGATTAAAACGAAACGCCAGAAAACAAATTCTATGAGTAGCATCCCCATATTGGAAGTGCCGGAAGCTATTCTAGAAAAATATAGCGATCATCCTCAAGTACAATCTGGGAAAGTAGTATTACCGGTGCTGACCAACCAGAAATCTAATGCCTATTTAAAGGAGATAGCCGACGTGTGTGGCATCAAAAAGATTTTAACCACCCATTTAGCCCGACACACTTTTGCAACTACCGTAACGCTTTCTAAAGGTGTACCTATAGAATCTGTTGGTAAGATGCTTGGTCATAAATCTTTAAAGACAACCCAAATCTATGCAAAAGTGCTTGATGAGAAGGTAGGAAGAGATATGGAAGCATTGGAGGAAAAGATGAGACAGCAAAAGTAGATTGAGAGACATTTTTATTTGTTGCAAGCTTTTTTTCAAGTAATCATTAATTGGTGGAGTTTTGAAATCTTTTAAAAAAGCAGATACTACAGCTAAATATGGATTTACTATTTCAGGATGATGTGAGCCTAAAGGAGTAAAATTCATATTTGTGCCCGCCCCACAGGTTGTTTTCATAGGTCTGCGCCATGGGAGCTTTTGTTGGCCACGGCTTTTTAATATATATATATATTGTCATTAAAATATCGTGCCCTGAATAATAAATAGGTTTAATTTCCTGGAGAGTATATTTCGATGATTTACAAATACCAGGTTTCGAAAAGGACGTAAAGGTGAAAATTTATGACTGAATGTGATTTCCTTCGGAAGGTTAAAATGGAAATCTTTTGATTGAACTGATACTCAGATTATATTGAAGTGCAAAGCTTTGACATAAGTAAAAATTACTCTTCTAGCTTTAACGAAGGTAATTTTTCGTTATATTTACCCTTATTGAATAATCGAGAGTAAATATTACCCCTGTAAACAATGACCAATTTTAATAGAAATGAGCCATATAATTATCTGCCCTTGTTACCACCAAAGGCTGCATTAGAAACAACCAAGATACTTCGGAAAACAATTGAAGCCAGTAGGGCATTGGCAAAATTAAATGGTATGCTCATTAATTTACCCAACCCAACTTTATTCCTGGACACTATCCATTTACAGGAAGCTAAAGCCAGTTCTGAAATCGAAAACATAATTACAACAAATGACGATTTGTATAAGGCTATTGTTGCAGATAAAATATTTGACAATCCTTCAACCAAGGAAGTAATTAGTTACAAAGAAGCTTTATGGCAAGGCTTGGAGACTATTGAAAAAAAACCTTTTATCACTACTAATTTATGCATTGAGATTGTACAAAGTATAAAGAAAAATACCGCAGGAATAAGAACCACCCCCGGCACAAATCTTAAAAATCCACAAGGAGAAACTATTTACACACCGCCCACAGGTGAAGCAGTATTACGAGATAAATTAGCCAATCTCGAAAAGTTTATAAACGAAAAAGATGCCCTGGACCCCTTAATTAAAATGGCAATATTGCACTATCAATTTGAAGCGATTCACCCGTTTACTGATGGAAATGGACGAACAGGTCGCATTTTGTTACTACTCTATTTAAAAATCGAAAAACTCTTAGATATCCCGGCATTATATTTAAGTGAATATATTATAAAAAATAAAATGGATTACTATACTAAATTACGAAATGTCACCGAAAAAGGTGCCTGGGAAGAATGGATTTTGTATATGCTTGAAATGATATTTTTTACTGCCAATAAAGGCTTGAAACTTTTAAATCAAGTGAATGGATTGATGCAAATTTTTACCGATGAAGTAAAAGAGAGACTACCAAAAGTTTATTCTAAGGATTTAATAGAA
>CAZWSP010000191.1:0-4457 GCA_964636585.1 uncultured Antarcticibacterium sp. | reverse complement strand
TTGGTGGACGAAGGGAAGCTTGATCTGGACCAACCTTTCAGCAACTATTGGAAATCTTCAAGAAGCCAGAGAAGTCTTGTTAGGTCCAGAATCTGAAGCTTATCAGAATTCGGTAATGATCAAGGCAGATCTTGATAAGAAAATAGATGTGCGATCTATCATTCCGAAGAAAATGGAAAAATTTCCTTGGAGAGGGCACTTGGGTTTACATCTAATTGCTGAGGTAGTTCCTATTATTAATAACTCCAAAACAACGCTGCTTTTTACAAATACCAGATCACAATGTGAACTTTGGTTTCAGAAATTAATGGAGAAATATCCTGAATTTGCGGGAGATGTTGCCATGCATCATGGGAGTATTAATAAAGAAACCAGATTATGGGTAGAGCAAGCCATAAGAAATGAGTCTTTAAAAGCAGTTGTTTGTACCTCTAGCTTAGATCTGGGAGTAGATTTTGCTCCGGTAGAAACCATAATTCAAATTGGAGGACCAAAAGGAGTTGCCAGATTTATTCAGCGTGCGGGACGTAGCGGGCACCAACCCGGAAAGCAAAGTGTGATCTACTTTTTACCAACACATGCTATAGAACTCATTGAAGCTTCAGCATTGCAAAAAGCTGTTAATAAAACGGTGGTGGAAGACAGAATTCCGTATTTGTTAAGTTTCGATGTTTTGGTGCAATACCTTACTACGCTTGCGGTTTCAGACGGATTTTTTCCTAAGGATATCTTTCCTGAGATCAAGTCTACATTTTGTTTTCAAGGAATAACAGAGGATCAATGGGAGTGGGTCTTAAATTTCATTACGAAAGGAAGTCAGAGTTTACAGGCTTATGACGAGTATAAAAAAGTAGAGATCGAAGAAGATGGCAAATTCAAAGTAAATGATAGAGGCGTTGCTATGCGGCATCGCTTGCAAATTGGTACTATAGTTAGTGATTCTGTGCTCACCGTAAAATATATGAAAGGTGGTTTTATAGGAAGTATCGAAGAGTGGTTCATTTCTAAATTAAAACCGGGCGATGTTTTTACATTTGCAGGAAGAAATCTGGAATTGATAGTTATCAAGAACATGCAGGTAATTGTGCGAGCTTCAAAAAGCAAAACTTCCAGAGTTCCAAGTTGGCAAGGTGGAAGAATGGCGTTTTCTGCACAAATGAGTGAATTGTTGCGTGAAGAAATGTATGAAGCAGCTGCTTCTATGGAAAAGGATGAAAAGGGTAAAACCAAGAAAACTTCAGAAGAATTAAAGGCGCTAAAACCCATTTTTAAACGGCAATTGCGAGAATCTATAATTCCCACAAGTAACCAGTTTTTAATTGAAACCTTTAAAACCAGAGAGGGTTATCATGCTATTTTTTATCCTTTTGAAGGCCGATTTGTGCACGAAGCACTTGGAAGTTTATTAGCTTATAGAATTAGTTTGCTGTTGCCAATAAGTTTTACTTTGGCATTTAACGATTATGGTTTCGAGCTGCTTTCAGACCAGGAAATAAATATGGAAGAGGTCTTAGATAACAACCTGTTTTCTTCCGAATTTTTAATGGATGATCTCTATAAAAGTTTGAATGCAACCGAAATGGCACGTAGAAAATTTAGAGATGTAGCCGTTATTGCTGGTTTGGTTTTTACGGGGTACCCAAATAAATTGATTAAAACCAAACACCTTCAATCTAATTCTCAATTGCTTTTTAGTGTTTTTAGGGATTATGAAGCAGATAATTTATTGTTCCTGCAAGCCTTTCGGGAAACCTTCGAGCATCAGCTGGAAGAAGGCAGGTTGAGACTAGCGTTGGATAGAATATCTCATCAGGAAATAGTTTGGAAAGCTTGTGAAAAAGCAACACCTTTTTCATTCCCAATAATTACCGACAGACTGCGAGAAAAATTGACTTCAGAAAAAGTAGAAGACCGAATACGTAAAATGCTGAAACAATTAGAAAAGTAGTTAAATTTGTAAGGTGATAGAAAAGATCCAGTTAGCTAATCAAACCTTTATTTTGCATCATTCCGGAACTATGTTTTGGGAAGAGCAGGAATTGCTGCTAATTAGTGATGTTCATTTAGGTAAGATCTCACATTTCAGAAAATACGGAAGCGCTGTTCCGCATGCAGCTATTTCAGAAAATTTTAAAAGATTAGATCAGGTTCTGGAATTCTTTTCGCCTAAACACATCGTATTTATGGGAGATCTGTTTCATAGTTCCTTGAACATGGAATGGGATCTTTTTACTGAATGGATGAAAACTATTGATATTCCGGTGATCTTAGTAGCGGGAAACCATGATATTATTTCTGAATTGAAATATGAAGCTTTAGGAGTAAAGATCTATTCTGAAATTAGTATAGAAAACTTGTTGCTAACTCATCATCCTGAAGAAAGGGAAGGTTTTTTTAATATTTGCGGACACCTTCATCCAGGGTTTAAACTTCGGGGGAATGGAAGACAAATCTTGAGATTGCGTTGTTTTTATCAGAATAAAGAGCAGTTAATATTACCGGCTTTTGGAGAGTTTACAGGAAATTTCTGGATCTCTCCCAATGAAGGAGATCGCATTTTTGCAATTACAAATTCCGAAGTTATATCGGTATTTTAAATCTACCAGTTATGAATAAGAAAATAGCCGTGATAAATATGATTTCTGTGATCGTTGCCATTCTAAGCAGTTATGTCTCACGGGTAGTTGGTATAAATAACAACACCATTAGTAGCTTAAGTGCAGAGTACGACAATCTTTTTACGCCTGCCGGTTATGCTTTTTCTATATGGGGAATAATTTTTATAGGCTTGCTTATCTTTGCCGGTTATCAACTTTATCTATCTTTTTCAGAAAAGGAAAAAGATGTTACGCCATTTAAAACTGGGCCTTGGTTCTATATAGCAAACTTTGCAAATGCGCTGTGGGTGGTTGCATGGTTGTATGAATATACGTTGATTTCGGTGTTTTTAATGTTGCTTATTCTTATTAGCTTAATAATGGTCATTTTAAAAACCAATATGGAACGCTGGGATGCGCCTTTTAAAATTATTGGTTTTTTCTGGTGGCCCATATGTTTGTATTCAGGTTGGATCACGGTGGCAACCATAGCCAATATAGCTGCTTATTTATCTAAAATTGGTTGGGACGGTGCATTTCTAAATGAAGTACAATGGACAATGCTAATGATAGTGGCTGCAACAATAATTAATATTGTAATTATCTACAGTAGAAATATGAGAGAATTCGCGGTGGTTGGTGTTTGGGCTTTGGTGGCTATTTATGTAAGACAAATAGATACGGAGAGCACCTTAGCTTATGTAAGTCTAATAGCAGCGGTGCTTATCTTTTTAAATATATTATATCATGGGTTTATCAATAGAAAGACAAACCCAATCTATAAGATTATGCACGGAACTTCTTAAAGCATACTTTTAATATCGTTCCCCCAAGTTGGGTAAGCGAAGATCATTTTTCTAACTATTTCACAAGTAAGTTTCCCCGTCATTGCCATCGAAAACAAATTAATGATCTCTGCAGCTTCCGGACCTACTAAGTGAGCCCCTAAAATATGGCCGGTCTTAGAATCTACTATAGTTTTGTAAGCATATTCTTCAGCATTTATCCGTTTAGCATTAAACCATTGTGGTACCAGTTTGTGTTCTAGCGTATAATCTAATCCTTGTGATTTTGCATCTTCTTCTGAAATTCCTATAGACGCCACGTTAGGTAATGTGTACACTACAGAAGGTTGTGCCACATATTCTGCTTCCGCAGGCATTCCTTTTTTCAAGATATTGTCTGAAACTATTTGTCCTTCTACAGAAGATAATGGTGTTAAAGGCAATCCTTCGCTATCTGAAACATCTCCACATGCAAACACATTTTTATTCGTTGTGTTCTGAAGGTGTTTATTTACCAATATTCCTTTTTTACTGAAGCTTACATTTCCTTTTTCAAGATCTAACATTTCTATAGACGGGATTCTTCCTGCAGTATTAAAAACCATTTCTACTGTTTCTGAAACTTCTTTACCATCTTGATTTGCTGTAACCCTAAAGTTCTTTCTCAACTTCTCGATCTCTACAACCTTTGCATTAAAAATAAACTTGATACCCAATTCTTTTGAAGCTCTTTGCAGGTAACCTACCATGTCTTCATCAAAATTATGAAGCGGGCGTTCGCCGGAATCCATCATGGTTACTTTAACTCCAAATCTGGCTGCCATATGGGCAAATTCCATCCCAATATAACCGGAACCAACAAACAACATGCTTTCAGGAAGTTTTCTCAAATTCAGGAAATCGTCGCTTATTAATGCATGTTCTCTCCCCGGAATTTTTAATTCCATTGGGATCTGTCCTGTTGCAATAATTATCTTTTTAGCCGTAATAGTTTTTCCTTCTACAGATAAGGTGTCTTCGTCTAAGAATTTAGGAGATTGGTGGTACATTTTTATGCCTTTAGCCTTCAGATCTT
>CAZWSP010000190.1:0-4465 GCA_964636585.1 uncultured Antarcticibacterium sp. | reverse complement strand
CATTCATGGCATACCACGTTGTTGGTGAGCACCAACGGACTAAGCACAGGAGATCTTCCCGCTGGAGAAAAACATTTTACACTAGATCTTAATTTTGTAGCTCATAAATTGGAAATTAGTACCAGCGTGGGAGAGTACACAAGTTTCGATCTTCGAGATCTTTCTGTAGCAAGTTGTTATTCCAAGGTTATTTCAGCTCTAGAAAAATGTGGAATTCCAGTAAAAATAAATACCATTCCTAATGAACTACAAGACCCAATTCCGTTAGATCAAGATAATCAGCATAAGACTTATGATCCAGAGCAAGCTTTAAATTTGCATAAAGTGCTTTTAAATGTGAACGCGATCTTTAATATTTTTAGAGCCGAATTTATTGGAAAATCAAGTCCATCTCATTTTTTCTGGGGAAGTTTTGATCTGGCCGTTTCCAGATTTTCGGGAAGAAAAGCGCCAAAACATCCAGGGGGTGTTCCTAATTTGCCAGATTGGGTTGCTGTGGAAGCATATTCTCATGAAGTAAGCAGCAGTGGGTTTTGGCCGGGTAATGAAATGGTGCCATTTGCCGCGTTTTATAATTACATTTATCCAGAGCCAAAAGGATTTAATGAACGTATCTTACAGCCTGAAGGCACTTTTTATAAAACTGAAATGGGCGAATTTATTCTGCCTTATGAAGTGGTTCAGAAATCCGAAGATCCTGAAAAGTTGTTATTACAATTTCTACATGAAACTTATAATGCGGCTTCAGATCTTGCTGAATGGGATAGAGAATCTTTAGAGAGGCCAAAAAACTAACAAGATTTAAATTTTTAAATGTATACACCCTACGAAACCGAACGCTTGTTCTTAACTCCAACCACCGTTAAGGACGCTGCATTTATCTTTGAATTATTAAATACGCCTAAATGGATTCAGTTTATTGGCGATAGAAATGTGAAGAATTTTGCAGCTGCAGAAAATTATATTCAAACCAAGATCTTGCCGCAATATGAGAAGAATGGTTTCGGAAATTATACTGTTTCTCTAAAGGAAAATGGCGTAAAAATAGGATCTTGTGGCTTGTACGATAGGGAAGGATTAGATGGGATAGATATTGGTTTTGCATTTTTACCTGCTTATGAAAAGAAAGGGTATGCTTATGAAAGCGTTTTTAAAGTAAAGGAGATCGCTATAAATAAATTTAAATTAGACAGGCTTTGCGCTATTACAGATAGGAAAAATCTAGGTTCCCAAAGATTATTGGAAAAACTAGATCTAAATTATTCTGAAGTAATTCGGCTACCTGGCAGCAATGAAGATTTGTTGCTTTACAAGTGGAAATCGATCTAGTATGAAAAAACACCTAATCATATTTGTGATGGCAACATTCTTTACTAATCTGGCGATTGCTCAGGAGATAACTGAAGCTGCTAAAATCGATGTTTTGAGCATTGGTGAAAAAGTGAGTTTGTATTCTCAAGTATTAAATGAAAATAGGGCTCTTAATATTTATTTGCCTCAGAGTTACGCTACAGATTCGCTTAGAAAATATCCTATTATCTATTTATTAGATGGTTCAATGGACGAAGATTTTATTCATATTTCAGGATTGGTTCAATTTGGTTCTTTTTCGTGGATCAATATGCTACCGGAATCTATCGTTGTGGGAATTGCAAATGTGAATAGAAAAAGAGATTTTACATATCCCACGAATAATGAAAGGGATCGGAAAGATTTTCCTAATGCAGGGCATTCTTCAGAATTTATTCAATTCTTAGGTGAGGAGTTACAACCATTTATTGAAAAAAAGTATAGACATACCGATGATAAAACTATTATTGGTCAATCTTTGGGAGGTTTATTAGCTTCAGAAATACTTTTTATAGAACCTTCCCTTTTCAATAATTATATAATTGTTAGTCCGAGTTTGTGGTGGGATGATGAGTCTTTGCTTCAGCTACCAAATCCAAGTCTTAATGATGTAAATGCTATTTATATTGGAGTAGGGAAGGAAGGGCCTATTATGGAACGTGTAGCTAAAGAACTGGAGCAAAAATTGAAATCTACCATTTCTCCTTCTACCAATTTAAGTTTCAATTTCTTCCCAGATCAAGATCATGGAGATGCCTTGCATTTGGCGGTATATGATGCCTTTGGCAAGATCTTTAAAGTTGAAGAACATCAAGTAGAAAATTAAAACTTCACACTCTAATCTTAAAAAATAAAATGCTCGAATTAATACGAACCACTTCCGAAAATAAAGATTTTGTAAAGCTGAATATAATGCTGGACAAAGAATTGGCTATTAGAGATGGAGATGAGCATGTATTTTTTGCTCAGTATAACAAGATAGATACTATTAAGCATGTAATCTTAGCCTATAACGAAGGCATTGTGGTGGGTTGTGGAGCATTTAAAAAGTTCGATGAGGATTCGGCTGAAATAAAAAGAATGTTCGTGTTACCGGAAGGACGTGGCAAAAAAGTGGCCTCTCAAGTGTTAATCGAATTGGAGAATTGGGCAAGAGAAACGGGATTCAAAAGTTGTATTTTGGAAACTGGCGCTAGCTTTAAAGATGCTTTAGCTTTATATCATAATTCTGGGTATGAAGTTTCAGAAAATTATGGGCAATATAAAAGTGTGACTAGCAGTGTTTGTTTTTTCAAAACCTTATAAATGAATATTTTATAAGCGTTCTTTTTTCAGAAAAGAAAGGATATCTGCTTATAATAAGTGCAAATGTGTTATTCAGAATTTTGATAAATTGAATAAAAAAACTTAAGTTTATACTCTATTTCACAATAGATCCTCCCTAGTTAGAAAATTACCCTACCATATTAATTTCAGATCTATTAAATGTTCATGCTGTTTAAGCAGCTTTTTATAACTGAAGCATATAGATTATGAAACGATTTGATTGGAACAAGAAGCGTTGCTTTTCGGGAATCTGTGTCGGTTTGGTATTTGGGGTTATTCTTGGATTTATATTGGAAGGAATTTTGGGAACTCCCTTTCTTTCCATGGCTACCGGAATAAGTTCTGGCGCAATTGGTGGCGGATTAATGGCAATGCTAATAAATTAAAACTGGAGCTAATTTCGTTTTATCTAATTCTATTTAAACTTTAGATTGATGGAAAGAGGTAAGGGAAGTAAATAAAGCAAGCAATTACTACTGCTGTTACCGCGGCAAATAGCACCGCTCCTGCAGCTACATCTTTTATATAGCCGATCTTACTATGAAAATCTGGGTGAACAAAATCTGCAATTCCTTCAATAGAACTATTAATTCCTTCTGTACTTAATACCAATCCAATAGAAAAGATCTGGAAGATCCATTCTTCTTTGGTAATTTCAAAATAAAACCCAGCAATGGTGATCAAAATAGAGATCACAACCTGAACCTGAATACTAGGTTCGGTTCTAATTAATGTCCAAGCGCCCTTAATAGCATAACCTCCACCGCGAATTCTTTTAGCTAGGTAACTATCCCTCACTATAATAAAACTTTTAAGGCAGAAAGATAATCTGGCTCTTCAGAGATATCTGGTACTTGCTGACTGTGTAAAACTTTACCTTCTTCATCTAGAACTATAACAACTCTAGAAAGCAATCCTGCCAATGGGCCATCTAACATTTCTACTCCATAATCTTTCCCAAAATCTCCTTGTCTAAAATCGGAAAGGTTGGTTACTTTGTTAAGACCTTCGTCATCTACAAACCGCTTTAATGCGAAAGGAAGATCACGCGAAATGCAAAGCACCTCTGTGTTATTAAGTTTAGTGGCTCTTTCATTAAAATTACGAACTGATGTTGCACAAACATTGGTATCTATACTTGGAAAGATATTTAGAATAAGTCTTTTCCCTTTAAAGTCATTTAAATTTGCCTTAGACATATCTGTTCTTACCAATTCGAAATATGGAGCTTTTTCTCCTGTTTCAGGTAAGTTGCCATATGTGTTGATCTTATTCTCTCGTAATGTTATTTGTGACATAGTTCCTTCTCATTTTTATTGAAAGCTAAATTTAATGCATCTAAAATGGGGTTTTACTAAAATTATCATAAAAACAAAGGGCTTCGATTTAAAATTTAAATCGAAGCCCTTTTATAATAATCAGTAATAATTATCGGTCTATAGAACCCATCACTTTTTTCACGAAATTGTTAGCAGCATCTATTTCAGATTCGCCATTTTCGATCATTTGATGCACTTCTACCGCACCACATAGATTAGTGATAAGTTCTCCTATCACATCCATTTCTTCATCAGAAACAGATCTATGTTCTGTAAAACTTTCTAATACATCTATTGTATTTTGCAGTTTTTCAGCATCATTATTACGTTGCAAATGTCTAATTACTGGTAACTTCATTTACTAGGTCTTTAAGTAGTTCAAATTTATTGGTCTGAACTTGATTCACTAATTTTCCGTCTTTAAAAGAGGCGAAGGTTGGTAAATTATCCACATTAGCCATCTTTCTTGA
>CAZWSP010000189.1:0-4484 GCA_964636585.1 uncultured Antarcticibacterium sp. | reverse complement strand
GGAACAAGATGGAAGACGTCCTCGAATAATGATCGCAAAAATGGGACAAGATGGTCACGATCGTGGTGCAAAAGTAGTTGCTACAGGATATGCCGATCTTGGATTTGATGTGGACATTGGGCCTTTATTCCAAACTCCTGCGGAAGCTGCAAAGCAAGCAATGGAAAATGATGTTCATATCTTAGGGGTTTCATCTTTGGCTGCAGGACACAAAACCTTGGTGCCACAAGTTATTGAAGAATTGAAAAAGCATGGCAGAGAAGATATTATGGTGATCGTGGGTGGCGTTATTCCATCTCAAGATTATCAATTCTTATTCGATGCCGGTGCAGTTGCTGTTTTTGGTCCCGGTACCAAAATAAGCGAAGCAGCTGTTCAGCTTTTAGAAATATTAATAGATTAAAAACCAACTAACCAAAAAGATTATGGATTATACTAAAAAAATGCTTCGAGATGATGCCTTAAAAGGAAAAACGATAGTAGTTACCGGTGGTGGTAGCGGACTAGGAAAAGCAATGACCAAGTATTTCCTTGAATTAGGAGCTAATGTGGCAATAACTTCCCGTAATCTAGAGAAGTTGGAAAATACAGCAAAGGAATTAGAAGCAGAAACCGGTGGAAATTGTCTGCCACTGCAATGTGATGTTCGTCATTACGATCAGGTTGAAGCTATGCTAGAAGCAACCGTTGCTAAATTTGGGAAAGTAGATTCATTATTAAACAATGCAGCAGGAAACTTTATCTCTCCTACAGAGCGATTAAGTGCTAACGCTTTTGATACGATTATAGATATCGTTTTAAAAGGAAGTAAGAACTGTACGCTCGCTTTCGGAAAACATTGGATAGATAAGAAAGAAGAAGATAAAACTATTTTGAATATCGTTACAACCTATGCTTGGACAGGTTCTGCATACGTAGTTCCTAGTGCTACAGCAAAAGCAGGTGTTTTAGCAATGACGCGATCTTTAGCGGTAGAATGGGCGAAATATGGAATTAGATCTAATGCCATTGCACCTGGTCCATTTCCTACTAAAGGAGCATGGGATAGATTGTTACCAGGAAATTTAAAAGAAAAGTTCGATCTTGCTAAAAAGGTTCCTTTACAACGAGTTGGAGAACACCAGGAATTGGCTAATCTAGCTGCTTATATGTTATCAGATTTTTCTGCTTATGTTAATGGTGAAGTGATCACTATAGATGGTGGAGAATGGTTGAAAGGAGCTGGACAATTCAATTTATTAGAAGCAATTCCAGAGGAAATGTGGGATCAGTTAGAAGCTATGATCAAGGCTAAGAAAAACAGCTAAAAAGCTACACATATATTATTCTAACCGGATAAGGATTTAAACTTAAATTCTTATCCGGTAATTTTTTTAAGCGTAACCGTTAATAATTTCTCATAATTAAGCGGCTTCAATTTTGAGAATAATTCAAAAAAAATCTATCTTACGCTATTATTTATTACTAATTATATAAACTTTTTATGAAAAAACACTTAACCAGCCATCTTTGGGTGCTGTTTCTTGTTGCAACTTCTTTTGCCGTAGCGCAAACTAGTGAAACAGAAAAAATACCTACAGATCCCAACGTTAAGATCGGAAAACTTGCAAACGGTCTTACTTATTACATTCAGAATAACGGGAAACCTGAAGACAAATTAGAATTAAGACTTGCTATTAAAGCAGGATCTATCTTAGAGAGCGATGAACAACAAGGATTGGCTCACTTTATAGAACACATGAATTTTAACGGAACTAAGAATTTCGAGAAAAACGAATTAGTAGATTACCTACAGAGTATTGGAGTAAAATTTGGTGCCGATCTTAATGCCTATACTAGTTTCGATGAAACTGTATATATTTTGCCAATTCCTAGTGACGATCCTGAAAAATTGGAAGGTGGATTCACTGTTCTTGAAGATTGGGCACATAATGCATTGTTAACTGAAGAAGCTATCGATGGAGAGCGTGGTGTAGTTTTAGAAGAATACAGATTGGGATTAGGTCCGGATAAGAGAATGATGCAGGAATACCTTCCTAAATTAATGTATAATTCTAGATATGCTGAACGTTTACCAATTGGAAAAAAAGAGGTGATCGAAAATGCTAGTTATGAAACAATTCGTAACTATTACAAAGATTGGTACAGACCAGGATTAATGGCGGTTATTGCTGTTGGAGATCTTGATGTTGAAGTTATCGAGAAAAAGATAAAAGATCATTTCTCAAATTTGGAAGCTAGAAAAACTCCAAAAGAAAGAAAAGAATACGGTGTTCCTAACCACGAAGAAACTTTTGTAGCTATCGCTTCAGATCCAGATGCTAACTTTAGCATGGTTCAGATCTACTATAAAGATCTTGATGAAGCTAAAGATGTGGTAACTATTGCCGATTATAAAAAGCAATTGGAAAAGGACATGTTCTCTTCTATGATAAACAATAGACTCACAGAATTGGCAAATTCATCTACACCTCCATTCACTTATGGATTTTCATATTACGGCGGAACTTATTCTCCTATGAAAAATGCCTATCAGTCTTTTGCAATGACGGGTGAGAACTCTCAACTTTCAGCCTTGAAAGCTTTGGTTACAGAGAATGAAAGAGTGAAAAAATATGGTTTTAATCAATCTGAATTTGAGCGTGCAAAGAAAGAAAATCTTGCACAATTAGAGAAAGCCTATAAAGATAGAGATAAGCAAGAAAGCAACAGAATTGTTGGAAATTACGTGAGTAATTTCTTGCAAAATTCTCCAATTCCAGGAATTGAATGGACTTACGAATTTGCTAAAAACAACATGGATGAGATCAAGTTAGAGAACATCAACGGTCTTATAAATGATTTTCTTCATGATGATAATAGGGTGATTGTTTTTACGGGTCCAAAAAAGGAGTCTGTACAACCTGTAACCGAAAAGCAAGTTCTTGACCTTCTTTCTGAAGTTAAGAAAACCGAATTAGAAAAGTATGCAGATGAAGAAGTTCGTGAGAATTTAATCACCGAATTACCATCAGCAGGTTCTATAAAAGACACTAAAGAAAACAAAGATCTTGGTGTTACTACATTAATGCTTAGCAATGGCGCAAAGGTAGTTTTTAAGAAAACCGATTTCAAAAATGATGAAATCTTGTTTTCTGCCTATAGTGAAGGAGGAACTTCTCTTTATAGCGATAGCGAATACCAATCTACCGTTTTCGCAAATGGAGGTTTAGGTGAAGCTGGAATTGGTGGTTTAGATAAAAATGATCTAAATAAAATGATGAGTGGAAAGATCGTTAACGTTCGCCCGCAGATCTCTACCTATGCTGAAGGCCTAAGCGGATCTTCTACTCCGAAAGATTTTGAAACTATGATGCAAATGATCCATTTGTATTTTACTGGTTTAAACAAAGATGAAGAAGCCTATCAAGCTTTCGCTACCAAGCAAAAGAACTTTTTAGGAAATATGATGTCTAATCCTAACTTCTTCTTCCAAAATGAAATTGGAAAATTCAGAAATGAAGGAAATCCAAGATATGCAGGATTCCCAACTCCAGAGAAGTTTGACGAAATGGATTATGATCTTGCTTACAAGAAATACTTAGAACGCTTTGCAGATGCTTCAGATTTCACCTTCTTATTCGTAGGAAATGTAGATGAAGCTAAAGTGAAAGAATATGCAACAAAGTACATTGCAAGTTTACCTTCAACTAATTCAAAAGAAGAATTCAAAGCTCCAGATTACAGAGAGAAATCAGATTCTTACAGAGAAAAAACCGTGTACAAAGGAACCGACCCTAAAAGTCTTGTTTCTATTGTTTGGAGTGGAGAAACTGAATATGATGAAGAAGACGATCTAGCTTTTTCTGCACTTGGAGAGATCTTAACTATCAAATTGGTAGAAGAATTACGTGAGAAGGAAAGTGGTGTATACGGAGTTGGAGCACGTGGAAACATGTCTAAAATCCCTTATGGAAGCTATAGTTTTTCTATCTCGTTCCCTTGTGGACCAGAAAATGCTGAAAAATTGACGGAAGCTGCTTTAGCTGAAGTTGAAAAAATAAAAGCAAATGGGCCAAGCGAAGAAGATCTTGCTAAGGTTAAAGAAACTTTTAGACTTCAGAGAAAAGAGCAATTGAAGGAAAACAGATTCTGGTTAAGTCAATTAGAGAAAGTTGAAAGTGAAAACTACGATATTTCAGAAATGAAAGATTATAATGAAATGGTAGAAGAAATTGAAGCAGACGACCTTCAAAAAATGGCAGAAAAATATTTAACCAAAAATTATCTTTTAGGAGTTTTAATGCCTGAAAAAGCTGAATAAGTTATAGAAATAGAAAATTTTATCTTCTTTAGGTAATTTCTAAAAACCGGTATTTCTACGCTTTAGTGGAAATACCGGTTTTAAATTATAAGCTGTTAACAAAATGATTTTATTAACCTATAATAAATTGTATTTTTACCTTTTAAAAATGCTTCTAATTCAGAAACTTTACCTTGCTTTT
>CAZWSP010000188.1:0-4495 GCA_964636585.1 uncultured Antarcticibacterium sp. | reverse complement strand
CTTTTAGATGCAGGAGCAAAGTTTTACAAAGAACATGGCAAGCCATTGTACAGCTCTCACATGATAGATCTTTCTGAAGAATCTTTAGAGGAAAATATCGAGATCTGTAAAACTTATTTGGAAAGAATGAGCAAAATGGGAATGACCTTAGAAATTGAATTAGGTATTACCGGTGGTGAAGAAGATGGTGTAGATAATTCTGATGTAGACGATTCTAAACTATATACCCAACCTGAAGAAGTTGCTTATGCTTTTGAAGAATTAAGCAAAGTTAGTGATCAATTTACCATTGCTGCTGCTTTTGGAAATGTTCACGGAGTTTATAAACCAGGAAACGTAAAACTTACACCTAAAATTCTTAAAAATTCTCAAGAATTTTTAAGCAAAAAGCATAATCTTGAAAATAACCATATAGATTTTGTTTTTCATGGAGGAAGTGGATCTACTGTGGAAGAAATTAGAGAAGCAATTGGATACGGAGTTATTAAAATGAATATTGATACCGATCTTCAATATGCATATGCCGAAGGGATTCGTGATTATATGGGAGATAATGTAGATTATTTGAAGGGACAAATAGGAAATCCAGAAGGTGAAGAAGTTCCGAATAAAAAATATTACGATCCTAGAGTTTGGTTACGTGCGGGAGAAGTAACATTTAAGAACAGACTTGTTAAGGCTTTCGAAGACCTTAATAACGTTAATACACTTTAATAAAACGAAAACTGAAATAATTCATTATTTCAGTTTTTTAATTATAAGATAAATTATGGCCTGGTTTAAAAGAACACAAAAAGGAATTCAAACTGCCACCGAAGACAAGAAAGATGTACCAAAAGGATTATGGTACAAATCTCCAACCGGGAAGATTGTAGACGCAGAACAATTAGAGAAGAATTTCTATGTAAGTCCAGAAGATGGATATCACGTAAGAATTGGAAGTAAGGAATATTTTAAAATACTTTTTGATGATAACAAATTCAAAGAGTTAGATAAAAATATAGATTCTAAGGATTCTTTAAATTTTACCGATACTAAGAAATACACAGACAGGTTAAAAGAAGCACAAGAAAAAACCGGATTGAAAGATGCAGTTCGTACGGCAGTTGGAAAATCTAAAGGTAAAGATATCGTGATCGCTTGTATGGATTTTAGTTTTATTGGAGGTTCTATGGGGTCTGTGGTAGGAGAAAAGATTGCTCGTGCGGCAAATTATGCTTTAGAACGCAAATTGCCATTTATGATCATCTCTAAATCTGGAGGGGCAAGAATGATGGAAGCTGCACTATCTTTAATGCAAATGGCTAAAACATCTGTAAAATTAGCACAATTGGCAGATGCCAATATTCCTTATATTTCTTTATGTACAGATCCCACTACAGGAGGGACTACAGCTTCTTTCGCAATGCTAGGAGATATTAATATTTCTGAACCTGGAGCGCTTATTGGATTTGCTGGGCCAAGGATTGTAAAAGATACTACAGGTCAAGATCTACCAAAGGATTTTCAAACTGCAGAGTATTTAAAAGATCATGGATTTTTAGACTTTATAACTCCGCGATCTGAATTAAAAGATAAGGTGAATTTATACTTGGACTTGATTTTAAATCAGCCAGTTAGAGCATAATTTTGTTCGTAAAACTAATTTAAGGAAGCCTTTTTAATAAAAGTTTTCTCTTGAATTAAATTAAATAAAATTATAGTATATTTGCGCCTTGACAGATATACTGTCTATACATAAAAATCATTAAAATTAATATTGGAATGTATTTATCTAAAGAAGAAAAGCAAGAGCTTTTTAAAAAACACGGGAATAGTGCAACAAACACTGGTTCTGCAGAAGGTCAAATTGCATTGTTCACACAACGTATTTCACACCTTTCTGGACATTTAAAAACAAATCGTAAAGATTATAACACTGAGCGATCTCTTGTTAGATTAGTAGGGAAAAGAAGAAATCTACTTGATTACTTAATGAAAAAAGATATCTTAAGATATCGTGCTATTGTTAAGGAATTAGGATTAAGAAAATAATTTTCAGGGGGCTATATGCCCCCTTTTTTTTTACAAGTTCATCTTATTACTGCTAAAGGATTATTTTAAATTACAACTCCTAGAAAAGTCAAAGAGTAGTTTTTCATTGGTCAACCAACAACACACACAACACACATTCCCGATGAGAAAGTCAGCGGGAGACCATTGTTTAACAATTCCTGTTCATTATTACAGGCTTAGAATTCAAAAACATTATGATTCCAAAAACATTTAAAGAGGTTATTGACCTTGGTGATGGTAGAGAGATCTCTATCGAAACCGGTAAATTAGCAAAACAGGCACATGGTTCAGTAGTTGTGCAATCTGGAAAATGTATGTTGCTATGTACAGTAGTTTCTAACTACAAACAAAGTGATGTAGATTTTCTTCCTTTAACGGTAGATTATCGCGAAAAATTCGCCGCTTCAGGTCGTTACCCAGGAGGTTTCTTTAAAAGAGAAGCACGTCCAAGTGATGGTGAAGTTTTAACCATGCGTCTAGTAGACCGTGTTTTAAGACCTTTATTTCCAAAAGATTATCACGCTGAAACTCAGGTGATGATCCAACTTATGTCTCATGACGATGATGTTATGCCAGATGCAATGGCAGGATTAGCGGCATCTGCTGCAATTCAACTTTCAGATTTTCCATTTGAATGTGCAATTTCTGAAGTAAGAGTAGGTAGAATTAATGGTGAATTCATCATTAACCCATCTCGCGCACAATTAGCTGAATCTGATTTAGATATGGTTATTGGTGCATCTGCAGATTCTGTAATGATGGTTGAAGGTGAAATGAATGAAATTTCTGAAGAAGAAATGACTGAAGCCATTAAGGCAGCACACGAAGCTATTAAAGTTCAATGTGCCGCTCAAATAAGATTAGCTGAAGCGTTTGGTAAAAAGCCAACAAGAGAATACGATGCTGAGCCAGAGAATGAAGATCTTAAAAAGAAGATTCATGACATGGCCTATGATAAGGTTTATGCAGTTGCTCAAGCAGGTTCTGCAAAACACGAACGTAGTGCAGCATTCGACACTATAAAAGAAGACATTAAAGCAACATTTTCTGATGAAGAATTAGCAGAATATGGTGGAATGGTTTCTAAATACTACTATAAAGCTGAAAAAGCAGCTGTAAGAGACTTAACCTTAAATGAAGGTTTACGTTTAGATGGTAGAAAAACAACTGAAGTTAGACCAATCTGGTGTGAAGTAGATTACTTACCATCTGTTCACGGTTCTTCTATTTTTACCCGTGGGGAAACTCAAGCTTTGGCTACGGTAACTTTAGGAACTTCTAGAGAAGCAAACCAAATAGACATGCCATCTTTTGAAGGTGAAGAAACATTCTATTTACATTATAACTTCCCTCCTTTTTCTACTGGAGAAGCTCGTCCTATTAGAGGAACTTCCCGTAGAGAGGTTGGTCACGGAAATTTAGCACAACGCGCATTAAAAGGAATGATCCCTTCAGATTGTCCTTATACTGTAAGAGTTGTTTCTGAAGTATTAGAATCTAACGGTTCTTCTTCTATGGCAACTGTTTGTGCTGGAACAATGGCATTAATGGATGCAGGTATCCAAATGAAGAAACCAGTTTCTGGAATTGCAATGGGATTAATTTCTGATGGTGACTCTGGGAAATATGCAGTTCTTTCTGATATTCTTGGGGATGAAGATCACTTAGGAGATATGGACTTTAAAGTAACCGGAACGGCAGATGGAATTACCGCTTGCCAGATGGACATTAAAGTAAAAGGGCTTTCTTACGAAATTCTTGTAAGTGCATTAAAGCAAGCAAGAGACGGACGTTTACACATTCTTGAGAAATTAACTGAAACAATCTCTGCTCCACGCGAAGATGTGAAGGAATATGCTCCTAAAATGGTATCTGTTCGTATTAAGAATGAATTTATTGGAGCTTTAATTGGACCAGGAGGAAAAGTGATTCAAGAACTTCAGAAATCTACAGGAACTACTATCGTTATTAACGAAGATCCTGTAACAGAAGAAGGCGTTGTTGAGATCTTAGGAACTGGACAAGAAGGAATTAATAAAGTTCTTGCTAAAATAGACTCTATTACATTTAAACCAGAAAAAGGAAGCGTTTACGAAGTTAAGGTTGTAAAAGTTCTTGATTTTGGGGCAGTTGTAGAATATTTAGATGCACCAGGAAACGAAGTGCTTTTACATATCTCTGAACTTGCATGGGAACGTACAGATAATGTTACCGATATCGTAAACATTGGCGATACGTTAGATGTGAAATACTTTGGAGTAGATCCTAAAACTCGTAAAGATAAAGTTTCTCGTAAGGCGCTTATGGACAAACCGGAAGGATATGTTGCAAGACCACCAAGAGAAAATGATAGAAACGACAGAGGTCGTGATAACAGAGGTTCTAGAGATTCTAGAGGACGTGATGATAGAGATCGCAAGCCTAGAGAAAATAGAGACTA
>CAZWSP010000187.1:0-4532 GCA_964636585.1 uncultured Antarcticibacterium sp. | reverse complement strand
ATCAAAATTGTCTTTTTCTATTTTTTTTTTTTGCAACTTTAATTTGTTGAAAATCAATATATTTGAATTCAGGTTTAAGCGAATCCGGCTTTCAGAAATTAAAAATTAAACCTATATTTATTAAGGATTATTTTCAGCAGGTCGGAAAAGCCGAAACAGCGACTTGAAATTTCTGGAAGTAGGCCTACTAATTAATCTTATTATTTTGAAAAATTATTTTTAGCATTAGCTTGTGTATTTGGTTTATTAAGTTTCGCACCTGCGGAAGAAATGAATAATCATTTAAATGTAACAAATACAGAAATTACAATTCAAGTTGAAACTATGCAGATCGCCTGTGATTTTTATGAAAGGACTTGCTACTATAGAAATGGAGAGTTACTTAGATGTACTGAATGGACTTGTGGTTATAGGATGGATCCAGTAATAATAAAAGCATAAAACATTTTTACTTAAATTAATTATCTTAACTACCTGAAAATAGAAAAATCTATTTTCAGGTTCCTTATTTATCGGATATGAAGTATAAAAATTTTCTATTTGGGATAGCTTCTTTATTTGCTATAATTGTTAATGCACAGCAAGCAAAATTTTGTGGAAAGGTTGATTACACTTTTACTACAAATCTAGCCTATTTATATTCGGAAAAATACACTATGAATTTCAATTCTACTTATTCATACTGTGAAGAAAAGGTTGAAGTTAAAATTAATGATAAGAATTCCCAAGAAAAATCTGAACAAGGAGTTACTAATAAGCATATTGTTGATAGACAAAATTTAAAAAGTAAATTTTTTTTTAATAATGGTTCTCATCTCTATTTTAGAGATAATTTCATGGATGAAATATTATTAGTTAAAGAGGATGCAATTGAATGGAACTGGATTCTACATCCTGAAACTAAACAAATAGCAAATTTTACCAGTAAGAAGGCAACTACTACTTTTAGAGGAAGAAATTACACGGCATGGTATATTACAAATATTCCTATCCCTTTTGGCCCCTGGAAATTTCATGGACTACCCGGGCTGATACTAGAGGTATATGATGCAAGTCTAAGTTTTCATATAATGGCTAATAATGTAAAAATTGACAATAGTCCATGTATAATTAAAATAGATGCAGTAGACTTGAAGAAGGCAATCAATATTGAAGATTATTTATTAAAAAAAGATAAAATTTTGGACGAATTCCTTGCTGAAATGTCTTCCAGACTTCCCAAAGGAAGTGAACCTTTAAGATGGGATAAAAACTGTAGTGGCTGCCACAGCAATCAAATAGAAAATTTTAATGATTAAACGGATTCTATTATTATTACCATTTATAATTCATTTACAAATTCTTGCTCAAGTCCAAATTCAAGGTCTTATAGTAGATCATTCTGACAATTCTCCCATTCAAAATGCAAATATTAGGCTGTATAATGAAATTAATGAACCTATAGGATATACCTTCTCAAATGAGAATGGTATCTTCAACTTAGATGTAGAGTTTAAAAAAAAAATAATTCTTAAAGTCTCAGCACTTCGTTATAAACAGGAAGATTTAGAAATAATTACTGTTAATGAGAATATAAACTTAAATATAGAAATGATTTCACAAGCGTTTTACTTGGACGAAGTCATCATCCAAGCAGAACGTCCCATCCGTGTCAAAAAGGACACCATCATCTTCGACGCCAAAGCTTTTGCCCAAGGCAACGAAGAAGTAGTAGAAGACCTTCTAAAAAAAATCCCTGGACTTAATATAGATTCTGAAGGAACCATTAAGATTGGTAATAAGGAAGTGGAAAAGGTAATGATAGATGGCGACGATTTTTTTGAACGTGGCTATAAAATCCTTACCAAAAATATGCCGGCAAGACCCATAGATAAAATAGAGGTATATCAAAACTATTCCAACAACCGCCTGCTTAAAGGGGTGGAAGAAAGTGACAAAGTCGCCTTAAACCTCACGCTAAAAGAAGATGCCAAACGCCTTTGGTTTGGAAACTTGGAGTTGGGGTATGGCCTTGCCTCCCAAAACCGTTATGAAGTGCGGGGCAACCTTATGAACTTCGGCAAAAAGAACAAGTACTATTTTCTTACCAACCTTAACAACACCGGCTATGATGCAACAGGGGACATTGATCAGCTGGTAAAGCCCTTTCGAATAAATGAACCCGCAAGTATTGGGGACGACCAACAGTTATATTCCCTCATAAATTTATCTTCCATCACCCCAAATTTTAAAAAAAACCGCACCAACTTTAACAATGCAGAACTATTTTCTTTAAACGCGATTTTTAACCCGAGTGCAAAACTAAAAATCAAAACCCTCGGTTTCTTTAATGGGGACGAAAATGATTTCTTTAGGAACAGCACCCAAACTTTTGAAGCCAACCAAACCAATTTTACCAATACCGAGAATTATACCTTAAGGAACAAAAAACTTACCGGTTTCGGGAAAATCGACCTTACCTATGACATTTCAAAAACTTCCAGCCTGGAGGCAGTGACCAAATATAATTCAGGAGCTATAAATGGCACTTCCAACCTTGTTTTCAATGGCGCTTCCACCCTGCAAAAGCTTAAAACAAACAATGGCTTGATTGACCAGAAAATAAGCTATACAAATAAGTTCAAAGAAAAAAAGGTATTCCTTTTAACGGGAAGGTTTATTGATGAAAAATCTCCGCAAGATTTTAAAATAAACCGCTTTTTCTATGAAAATTTGTTCCCAGACAGCCAAGATATAAACAATGTAGAACAACTTAGCGAAAACAAAATGCAGTTTGCCGGTTTTGAAGCACACCTCTTGGATAGATGGGAAAACGGGGATTTAATCGAACTACAAGTGGGCAACCAGTACCGTCATGATAATTTAAATACTGCTTTTAAGTTAAAAAAAGATGAAAACACACTCCAATTGCCATCAGGTTTTCAAAATCAGACACAGTATTCCACCAATAACCTTTACCTAAAATCCAAGTATCAATGGGAAGTTATAAGTGATTTTTCCATTATAGGAAAGTTGGACTTCCATCAATTATCCAACAAGCTGGAATCTGAAGTAGTTACTGAAAGTGAAGCTCCATTTTTTATCAATCCTTCCCTGGGGCTGGATTGGAAGATCAATTCTAAGAATAGGCTTAAATCCTCCTATTCCTTTAATACCACAAATGCCGGCATCTTGGATGTGTACAATAATTTTGTGCTTACAGGTTTTCGTTCTTTTCAAGCAGGAACGAATAGTTTCAATCAATTGGAAGCTTCTACCTTTATACTAAATTATGAGCTGGGGGAATGGACTGACCGGTTTTTCGCGAATACCTTTTTGGTATATTCCAAAAATCACGATTTTTTCTCTACAAATTCCATTGTTGAGCAAAATTATTCACTTTCGGAAAAAACACTTTTTAAAGACCGGGAATACCTTTCCATAAACTCAAATATAGACCGTTATTTTAAATTTATTCGCTCTAATTTAAAGTTGGATTTGGGATATCTCCAATCCAATTATAAAAATATCGTGAACAGTTCTGGGGTGCGGGAAATAAATTCCCAGAACTATTCTTATGGAGTGGAGCTTAGATCTGGTTTTACGGGATCTTTTAATTATCATATTGGGACAAAATGGACCAGTAATAGAATTGAAACCGGTGAATTCAGCAATTCCTTTACAGATAATATGAGTTTCTTGGATCTCTTATTCTTTTATAACGACCGTTTTGAAACGCAAATTAAAGCTGAGCGTTACTTCTTTGGAAATCTTCAGGAAGATAATATTTACTATTTTCTTGATCTAAATGCCACTTATCAACTTAAACCAAATAAAATCACTTTGTCCCTTGAAGCCAAAAATTTATTCAATACCGAAACTTTCAGAAGTTTTACAGTTTCAGATATTGGCACCTCTACCACTTCCTATAGATTGTTGCCCCGTTTTGTTTTATTGTGTTTAAAATATAGGTTTTAGGAATACTTAACATGGAAAAAATCCCCAAGTTTCTGCTGTTGCAGAGACTTTGCAAATGTTTGGGCAATAGTAGATTTACTCATTGCCGCAAAGATAATCTCTCGCTAGTTCCCCCACAAAAGTTTAATAATTATTTGTAGCCTGTTGATTAAAATAATTTAAGTTTTGAAATTTTGCAGGTGTTAATTTCAGCCTAAAACTACAGATACTAGATTATATGCGATTCATTTTAAGTAATTTCCGAAGCATTAAAAAAATCGAAACATGTCCAAATTTGAAGAATACGATGTTTTTGTAATTGGCTCTGGAACTGCCGGAAAAATGGTTGCTACCAATTGTGCCAAAGAAGGTTTAAAAGTTGCCATTACAGACAATAGAGAATACGGTGGAACTTGCCCGAATAGAGGCTGCGATCCTAAGAAAGTGATTTTTGGACTTACCGAAATATTAGATCGTTCCTATAAAATGATGGGGAAAGGAATTGTGAAAATGCCTATCGCCAATTGGGAAGATCTTATGGAGTTTAAAAAAACCTTTGTGAATGCTGTTCCAGCAGCTACAGAAAACGATCTGAA
>CAZWSP010000186.1:0-4532 GCA_964636585.1 uncultured Antarcticibacterium sp. | reverse complement strand
CTGATCTTTATCGCCTTTCCAAGCAAGAACTCCATCCTTTAAAAAGGCGATATTTTCACCAATTTCCAATACCGAGTTCATATCATGCGTAATGATCACGGTGGTCATATCATTCTCACGTGTAATTTCCTGAATAAGATTATCTATTACCGTGGCAGTAGTTGGATCTAATCCTGAGTTAGGTTCATCACAAAACAAGTATTTCGGTTTATTTACTACCGCTCTTGCGATAGCAACCCTTTTCTGCATCCCTCCACTAATTTCAGAAGGATATTTATTTTCGCTTCCATTTAAGTTTACACGTTCTAAAACTTCAGCAACTCTACTTTTTAATTCTCTTTTTCGCTGCTTAGTAAACATTCTTAATGGAAACATTACATTTTCTTCCACTGTCATAGAATCGAATAAAGCCCCACCCTGAAATAACATCCCAACCTCTTTTCTAAGATCGCGTTGTTCCTCATCTGTAAACGTGGAATATGCTTTGCCATCGTATTCTATTGTTCCTTCTTCCGGCATAAATAAACCAAGCATGCATTTTAAAAGAACACTTTTCCCCGATCCAGATTGCCCTATGATCAGGTTTGTTTTACCAGTTTCAAAAACGAAATCTACTCCTTTTAGGATCTCTTCGCCGTCAAAACTTTTATGGAGGTTTTTAACTTCTATCATTAGCTAAGCAATAATTGGGTTATTACGTAATTGGTTATAATTATTACAACACTCGTCCATACGAAAGCAGTAGTACTTGCATGTCCTACTTCTAGCGCGCCGCCTTTCATATAATAGCCGTGATATGCTGGAATGGTTGCCAAGATCATGGCAAAAATAAAGGTCTTAATAAAGGCGTAAATTATATGAAATCCTTCAAAATTATCCTGTAGTCCTGCAAGAAAAACATCGCTTCCAACAAATCCGCCAAGAACAGCTGCTGCATATGCACCCATTATTCCTAAGAACATTGCAATTGCAATAACAAAAGGATAGGTAAGCATCGCGATGATCTTTGGAAAAACAAGGTAGTTTAAAGAATTAATTCCCATAACTTCTAGAGCATCTATCTGTTCTGTAACTCTCATAGATCCAATACTAGAAGTAATAAATGAACCCACTTTTCCAGCCATGATAATGGATATAAAAGTTGGCGCAAATTCTAAAATAATAGATTGTCTTGCCGCAAATGCGATTAGCGATTTGGGTATAAGTGGATTGTTTAAGTTTAAAGCAGTTTGAATGGCTACAACTCCTCCAATAAAGAATGAGATGAAGGCTACAATTCCCAAAGAACCCATAATGAGTTCATTTATTTCTTTAAATATTAATTCTTTCAGGACAGATCGTTTGGTCATTCGCCCAAACACGCCTTTAATCATTAAAAAGTATTCACCAATAGAATAGACGTAGCTCATCAAGGAATTTTTGTAAAGCTAAAATACTAAAATTAAGTAGGAAACTATTTAACGAAGAATTAAAGTTTAAAGCTTATATCTTTAGTAATTTTGAAGTCATTACAACATTTGAACTCATTTTATGAAATATTATATTACGGTTGTCCTTAGCACACTGCTTACCATTTCTTCTTTTTCTCAAACAAAACAGTCTCCAAAAATAAATAATGATAAGCCAAAACTTGTGGTTGGTGTTGTGGTAGACCAGATGCGCTATGATTACTTAACCCGTTTTTGGGATCAATATGGCGAAAAAGGATTCAAAAGAATGATCGCTGAAGGGTATAACTTTAAGAATAATCATTTTAATTACATTCCAACTTATACCGCTCCTGGACATACTTCGGTTTTTACCGGAACAACACCGAAATATCACGGAATTATAAGCAACAGTTGGTACGATAAGTTTTCTAAACAATATGTGTATTGCACATCCGATGATGAGGTGCAACCTGTTGGAACTTTAAATTCCGCAGGAAAAATGTCGCCTAATAGAATGTTGGCAACAACGATTTCCGATGAAAATAGATTGTTTACCCAAATGCGTGGGAAAACTATAGGAATCGCGTTAAAGGATCGTGGAGCAATATTACCTGCGGGACATACTGCAAATGCTGCTTATTGGTTTCATGGGCAAGACGAGGGAAATTGGATTACCAGTAATTACTACATGGATGAATTACCGAAATGGGTAACAGAATTTAATATCTCTGGGAAGAAGTTAGATTACATGAAGACTTGGGAGCCGTTAAGAAAAATTGAAACCTATGCGGAAAGTGGTATAGATGAAAACCTTTTTGAAACAGGTTTTAAAGGAAAAAATGCAGCAACTTTTCCTTACAATCTTGAAAATTTAAGCAAAGAAAATGGCGGATATGACATGTTAAAAGTTACCCCGTTTGGAAATTCTCTTACCGCAGATTTTGCAATAGCTGCAATAGATGGAGAAGACTTAGGTAAAGATGAATTCACCGATATTCTATCGGTTAGTTTTTCAAGTACAGATTATATAGGTCATAATTTTGGGGTGAATTCTAAAGAGGTTGAAGATGCTTATTTAAGATTGGATCAAGATTTAGGAAGATTACTTGGAGCTTTAGATGAAAAAGTTGGGAAAGGTAACTATGTGTTGTTTTTAACTGCAGATCACGGGGGAGGAGATGTTCCTACTTATTTAACCTCTGTTAAAATCCCTTCTGGATATTTTGATGATGTTCAGTTCGAGGAAGATCTAAAAGGCTTTTTGAAAGAAAAGTATAAGAGAGAAGATCTTTTAGAATCTGTTTCTAACGATCAAGTGTTTTTTGATTATAGAGTTGTTCAGGAAGCTGAAATTGTGCGTGAAGAACTGGAAAAGAGCATCGCTCATTATATTTTGCAATATCCAAAAGTTAGCAATGTGTATACTAGACAGCAGTTGGAAAGCGGCGAGTTTAAAAATGGAACAGCCGGACTTATTCAAAATGGATATAATCAAAAGCGAAGTGGAGATGTGGTTTATGTCTTAGATCAGGCAGTGATTTCCTATACTACCACTACAGGTTCTACACATGGAAGTGGATTTTCTTATGATACTCATGCACCATTGATTTTCTTCGGAAAAAATATTCCGCATGGAGAAACTGCTGTAAGATCTGAAATAGTAGATATCGCACCTACCATTTCTGTATTATTGGGAATCTCATTTCCAAATTCATCAACAGGAACTCCGCTAAAAGCAATCTTGGAAAAGAAGAATTAAAAAAGTTTTTCTTTCATTTTATTCCATCGCAGTTTTCGCGCGAATCGGCCTTCTTCTTCAGTTAATAGAAATGAAGAGTTATTAGATGAAGCTTGAAAATATCCGGACATATAATCTAGGAATAGACTGAAATTTCTTTTTAAAAAGGCAAGTTTTGCTGAAGCTATCAATGTGATAAGAAATCCATATCGCAACGAATAAAATGCTTCGCCTTGCTTATATTTCGATGCCTTGTTGTAAGTTGTGCCGGTAGGTTTTAAATGCTTAACCAGCAATGTAGCATCTGTTTTAATATGCCAATTATGGTATTGTGCCAGCAATTCATCTACAGTATCCCAACCCATCGCAGGTTTTAATCCCTGAATATCTTGAAAGCATTCTTTTCTATATGCCTTTATCGCCCCTCTAATATGATCTTTATCGGTTAGATTTTCTACGGTCCATGAATTCCCTTTTTGAATACTGCAAAATCCACCGAACATTCCCGTTTTGGGATTTTTCTTAAAAGCTTCAACTAGCGTTTCTAAGTAATTCTTCGGAAAAATAAGATCTGCATCAAACTTGCAAATAATATCGAAATTTTGATCTAAGGTGTTATAACCTTCAGAAAAAGCCCTAATTACTTTACTTCCCGGAAGATGTTCTTCGGAAGAAGAAATAGATATAAGTGATACTGAAGGATACTTCGAAGCAAATTCATGAATTATTTGAGGTGTGTTATCGTTAGACTGGTCATTAACCACCACGATTTTTTCGGCTGGATAGGATTGATCTACTAAAGACTGCAATGTTGAGCTGATGAATTCAGCTTCGTTATGTGCAGGTATTACAATGTAGATCTTCAAAATTGGTAGAACTTGAATATTTTAAGGAAAGATGAGGAGAAAATTTCAGAAAATAAAATTTAACGCTCCGCGTACACTGCGTAATATCTGGGAGTAACATTTCTAAGTAGCGGCCTAATCCCAATTTTCCCAACTGGATTGGTCCATTTTTCTCTTTTCTTGATCGTCCAACCAGCCTTTTCTAAAAGCCAATCGAACTGCCAATCTTCAAATTCGTGATAATGCCTGTCTCTCATATCGGTATTGCTTCGATATGCATTTGCAAACCATAACTTAAGAGGAACTGTAGCTACTAATTTATTCGACTTTAGATCGCGCAAAACGTTGAAAGGAGCTAGAAGATGTTCGAATATTTCGAATGCAGTAACAAGATCGTATTCATTTTCTGTATCTACTTTTGGATATAGATCCAGATCTTCACCTGTTGTATTAGAAACTTGATAATTATGATCTTGCATTATCGTTGAAAATGGGTTTTCTACTTCTAGATCCAATATT
>CAZWSP010000185.1:0-4699 GCA_964636585.1 uncultured Antarcticibacterium sp. | reverse complement strand
CATTGAATGATTGTACTAAACCAACCGGATGTACTAATGAGCAATATGCTAAGAACAGACGTAGTGAGTTTACTATCATGAACTAAAAGTTGTAACTAACTAACCAAGAAAAAAGCCCCAAGAAATTGGGGCTTTTTTTATTATATGATCTTTAAGATTGAAACTTATAACGCTCCTACTTCTTCTTAGGAGGATAACCTTCTAAAGCTTTATTCACCATCAATCTTAATTGTTCTTCCCGCTTCTCTGGAGATGCATTCATATTAAACGGACTATCCACGATCGCCTGCCAAATAAGAGCATCTGTTTTTACATTAATTAGATCAAAAGTAATTCGCATTTGCGTGTTAGTACCTCCAATAGGAATTCCACCAGAAACACCAACCCCCACATTTCTTCCAGTACCTCCTACTCCAATGCCAATATTATTCTGACTAGGAGTTTCAAAACTTGAAGCGTAATAGTTTAAATATACATCTGGAGAATCTGAAGCTTGGGAAAATCCTACTGTATTCAATTCTGAACTTAGTATCTCGAGTAATCTTTGTTCGTCTAACTGACTGAGATTTGATTTTAAATCTGGATAGATCTGATACGTGCTAAGACTATTAAATTGCACTTCATTATCATAATCGTAAACTGCTTGCGGAGCGTTACAAGCTGTAACAAATGCAAGTAAAAAGAGGTATTTAAATTTTTTCATGAGACGGTTTTTACTAAAGTTAAGCAAAAATCATCCCATGAAAAGCTTCATTAACAATATTTAATCGGTCTCGGTATTTAGCATTTCCCAAAGTTTATCCTTCAGATCTACCAAACCTTGTTGGGCTACAGAAGAAATAAATAGGTGTGGAACTTTAAAGCCTTTATCCAAAACTACTTTAAGTTCTGCTTTCAATTCTTCATCCAACATATCGCATTTTGAGATAGCGATAAGTCGTTCTTTATCTAACATTTCAGGATTATACCTTCTTAGTTCATCCAATAATATTTCATACTGTTTTACTATATCTGGTGCATCTGCAGGAATTAAAAATAACAAGGTAGAGTTACGCTCTATGTGACGCAAGAAACGATGTCCAATGCCCTTTCCTTCTGCCGCACCTTCAATAATTCCTGGAATATCTGCAACAACAAATGTTTGAAATTCTCTGTATTCTACAATTCCTAAATTTGGTTTCAGGGTAGTAAATTCATAATCGGCAATCTTTGGTTTAGCAGCGGTTATTACCGATAGCAATGTAGATTTTCCTGCATTTGGAAATCCAACTAAACCAACGTCTGCCAAAATCTTTAATTCTAAAGTAACATCTACCTCTTGTCCATCTATTCCCGGCTGGGCATACCTAGGCGTTTGATTGGTAGAAGATTTAAAGTGCCAGTTTCCTAAACCACCTTTTCCTCCTTCAGCAACAATACGCTCTTCTCCATTTTCGGTGATCTCGAATAAGATCTCTTCAGTTTCGGTATCTCTAACAACCGTTCCTAAAGGAACTTCAATGTATTGATCTGCACCATCTGCTCCAGAACTTCGTTGTTTAGATCCATGAGATCCATGCTCTGCTCTAGCATGACGCTTAAATTTTAGATGAAATAGTGTCCAAAGATTCTTATTCCCTTTTAAGATAATATGTCCTCCTCTTCCACCATCACCACCATCTGGCCCTCCTTTAGTAATATATTTTTCCCGACGTAAATGTGCAGATCCTTGCCCTCCTTTTCCGGAAGAAACATGAATCTTAACATAATCTACAAAATTCCCTTCTGTCATTGTCTTCTATTTGGTTTGCGATCTTACAATCGGTACTGATAATTAAACTTTATATTTTTTACAATGAATCTATCACTGCACTAATTCTTTCGGTGATTTCAGAAATAGAGCCTACTCCATCTACCCCGTAATATTTATCTTCTTTTAAATAGAATTGCTTTAAAATAGCAGTTTCTTCATAATACACATGAATTCTATTTCTAATAATCGCTTCATCTGCATCGTCTTTCCTTCCAGAAGTTTTCCCTCTTTCCAAAAGTCGTTGCACTAAAACCTCATCATCTACTTCCAATGCTATCATTGCTGAAACATTTGTATTTTTTTCTTCTAACAGTACAGCAAGTGCCTCTGCTTGTGCAACAGTTCTAGGAAATCCATCAAAAATAAATCCGTTGGCACCTTTATTCTTATCTACCTCTGCACCTAACATTTCAATAGTCACATTATCTGGAACTAGTTTCCCTTGATCCATGAACGATTTCGCATGCAAGCCTAGTGAAGTTTCATTCTTGATATTATATCTAAATACATCTCCAGTAGAGATATGTACCAACTTATACTTATCCTTCAAAAAGTTTGCTTGGGTTCCCTTTCCTGCACCCGGAGGTCCAAATAAAACCAAATTTGTCATGTTCTCTTTTTTAAGTTTATAAACTTGAGTTAGATTTCGGCCCAGGCCATTATAATCTAATCCATATCCCACAATAAAATCATTGGGGATCTCCATTCCTATATAATTAACAGTAAATTTTTTCTGATAAGCTTCCGGTTTAAAGAAAAGCGTAGCAATTTTATAATCTGCAGCATGTTCCTTTTCAAGAATCCTATAAATTGCTTCTAGCGTAATTCCGGTATCCACAATATCTTCAATAACCACCACGTGACGATTCTGCAAAGAAATATTTAAACCTACTAGAGTCTCAACATTCCCGGTAGTTGATGTTCCTTGATAAGAACCCAACTTCACGAAAGCCACTTCGCAATCTCCGTCAAAACGCTTAATAATTTCTGAAGCCACCATGAATGCACCATTTAAAACCGCCAAGAACACAGGATTTTTCCCGTTATAATCCTGATTAATTTTAAGAGCCATTGCGTCTATTACTGAAGTTATTTTTTCTTCAGAAATAAAAGGGGCAAACTTAAGGTCGTGTAACTGAATCAATACTATAAAAATTAAAGCAGCAAAGATAAGGATTCTTATCAACCCAACACTGCAATAAATAAATGCATTTGTGCTTTAAACCTTCGACTATTCCATCTTAAAAAATTATTTTTGCGTAAACATCGCAATTGCTATGATAAATTATTTTTCTTCAGATTTTAAACTGGGAATTTTAGGAGGTGGCCAGTTAGGCAAAATGCTCTTATACGAAACCAGAAAGCTAGATATACAGACCTTTGTAATGGATTCTAGCGAGGAAGCCCCTTGTAAAATTGCTGCAAATACTTTTGTTATTGGAGACTTGATGAATTATGATGCGGTAGTCCAATTCGGAAGACAAGTAGATGTTCTTACCTTCGAAATAGAACTGGTAAATATTGAAGCTTTAAAACAATTAGAAAAAGAAGGTGTAAAAGTTTATCCCTCTCCGGCTACTTTAGAAAAAATAAATAATAAAGTGATCCAGAAGCAATTCTATAGATCACACAATATAGCAACCGCTCCTTTTAATATTTATGCATCTAAAACTGAATTAAAGGATGCTTTATCATCAGAAAAGGAAAGTTACCCGTTTGTATGGAAAAGTGCAACCGGCGGGTATGATGGGAGAGGCGTAATGGTTGTTAGATCCAACAAAGATCTTGAAGAGATTTCTGATGGTGAATGTATTGCAGAACAACTCATTCCTTTTAAAAATGAATTAGCAGTTATTGTTGCTAGAAGCCCTTCAGGAGAAATAGCAACATATCCAGTGGTGGAAATGGAATTTCATCCTGTAGCTAATCAAGTGGAATATGTAATTTGTCCTGCAAGAATAGATGCTGAAGTCGCAAAAAAAGCGAGAGAATTAGCTGAAGCTGTTTCCAAGGCATATAAGCATGTTGGCTTGTTAGCAGTAGAATTATTTTTAACCGAAACCGATGAGATATTGGTAAACGAAGTTGCTCCAAGACCACACAATAGCGGTCATTACAGTATTGAAGCAAGTTACACCAATCAATTCGAACAACATATAAGGGCAATATTAGATCTGCCTTTAGGAAATACAGAAAGCAAAGTCGCTGGAATAATGGTAAATTTATCTGGAGAAGAAGATCACACTGGGCCTGTCTTATATAAAAATATAGCAGAGATCATGAAGATCCCTGGGGTAACTCCTCATATTTACGGAAAGAAGATCACTAGGCCATTCCGCAAAATGGGACATGTTACCATTGTAAATCTAGATATAGCTGAAGCCAGGAAAATTGCAGAGCAAGTAAAAAAGACTATTAAAGTTATTAGTTGTTAGATTTTTATCTAGACAAGAATTTTAAAATAATATACTATGAGTAAAGTTGCTGTAATAATGGGTAGCACGAGTGACATGCCAATTATGGAAGAAGCTATTTCCATTCTAAAAGGTTTTGATATTGAAGTGGAAGTAGATATTGTTTCTGCCCACCGTACTCCCGAAAAATTATTCGAATTCAGCAAAGCGGCACATACTCGAGGAATCAAAGTAATTATTGCAGGTGCCGGTGGCGCTGCACATCTTCCAGGAATGGTGGCAAGTTTATCTCCCCTTCCGGTTATTGGAGTTCCCATAAAATCTAGCAACTCTATAGATGGATGGGATTCTGTACTTTCTATTTTGCAAATGCCGGGCGGAGTTCCTGTTGCAACTGTTGCACTAAATGGCGCAAAAAATGCCGGAATTCTGGCCGCACAAATAATTGGTAGCTCAGATACCTGTATGTTAGATAAAATATTGGTTTATAAAG
>CAZWSP010000184.1:0-4848 GCA_964636585.1 uncultured Antarcticibacterium sp. | reverse complement strand
GATTGGACCAGAACAAGCCAAAGGATTAGGTGTTGCCGCAGGAATGGAACAATTTAGTTTCATGAAACCTGGTGAGATGATGAACGCTATGAACGCGCAATTAAATCAATTGGATTCAGTTAATTTAAATTTAGAAAATTTAAATCAAAATTCATCATCTGCCATCCCTGTAAACTAGCATTAATTCGCTACGCCGCAGGAGCTGACATGCTAACGCATGCCCTTCGAGACGCGACTTTGTCGCTCCTCAGGGCGAACGGATAAGCAGATAAAAGTTTACAGAAGGTTACAGTTTATGTAACTTTCTGTGGAGTTTATCCTCTCCCCTAACCCCAGCTTCCGTTCGCCCTGAGGAGGTGCGAAGCACCGTCTCGAAGGGTCGGCTTGTGGGAGAGGATGCCCGTAGGGCATAAGAGGGTTTATGATAATTTAAATCACTATCTTCCCGCGCGCTTGCCCAAAGCCGATGCGATAACCATCGCCTTGACAATAGCCGGTTAAGGTTAATGTGTCGCCGTCTTGTAAAAAAGTGCGGGTTTCGTCTGAAGAAAGTTGTAATGGTTTTTCACCATTCCAAGATAATTCTAATAAACTACCATAACTGTCAGTTGTGCTGCCGCTAATAGTGCCCGACGCCATCAGATCGCCGGTGCTGACTTCACAATCATTCACAGTATGATGCGCTAATTGCTGACTCATATTCCAATACATGTACTTAAAATTGGACTTAGAAACCGTTGTTTCTTCTTTATCTTCAGGTTGAATGGCAACTTCAAGATTAATATCAAAGCTCTTTTTACCTTTAAATTGAAGGTATGGTAATAATTCTTTTTCAGGTTCCGGACTTTTGGTTCTAAACGGTTCTAATGCATCTAAAGTAACGATCCATGGAGAAACAGAAGAAGCAAAATTCTTAGCTAAAAAAGGCCCTAATGGCACATATTCCCATTTTTGAATATCTCTTGCACTCCAGTCATTAAACAATACCATTCCAAAGATATAATCTTCAGCCTCATCTATAGGAATTGGTTCTCCAATTGGATTTCCATCGGTAGTAATAAAAGCCATTTCTAATTCGAAATCTACTAATCTAGATGGACCAAAAACAGGCTCTGTTGCTCCATTAGGCATAGTTTGTCCTTGAGGACGGTGAACTGGGATTCCGCTTGGAATTATGGAAGAACTTCTCCCGTGATATCCTACAGGAATGTGCAACCAGTTCGGCAATAAGGCATTTTCTGGATCACGAAACATAGTTCCGACGTTAGTAGCATGTTCTTTACTAGAATAAAAATCGGTGTAATCACCTACTTGTACAGGTAATTGCATTTCAATTTCATCTAAAGTAAAAAGCACGGTATTTCTATGGTCTTGATTATCTTTTAATTTCGAATTTTTGGCATCGAAAACTTCAGCAATTCGGTTTCTAACCAATCGCCAAGTTTTCTTTCCATCAGAAATAAAATCGTTTAAAGTATCTTGAAGAAAAATATCGTCTGTTAAAGGAATTCCATCAAAATATCCTAATTGATGTAGGGCGCCAAGATCAATGGCGTAATCACCAATTCTGGTCCCGATGGTAACAATGTCATCTCTAGTTAAAAATACTCCGAAGGGAATATTTTGAATAGGGAAATCTGTGTTCTCCGGAATGTCCAGCCAGGTTTTTCTTTTAGGATCATTTGCTGTAATAGGCATATAATTTTTTGTTTTATTCTTAATTCTATTGGTTTCAAATATATTATTTTCCAGCAATTAACCGATTGGAATTATTACTTTTGAGTAATATTTAACGTAAAAAATTAACATGCAACAAGATACGCAAATTTTTGAACTGATTGAAGCCGAAAGAAACCGTCAAATTAATGGTTTAGAACTAATTGCAAGTGAAAATTTTGTGAGCGAACAGGTATTAAAAGCTGCTGGTTCGGTTCTTACAAATAAATATGCTGAAGGATATCCAGGAAAGAGATATTACGGAGGTTGTGAGATTGTAGATGAAGTGGAAACTCTTGCAATAGATCGTTTAAAGGAATTATTTAATGCAGAATATGCTAACGTACAACCTCATTCTGGATCTCAGGCAAATACCGCAGTTTTTCATGCTTGTTTGCAGCCAGGTGATAAATTTTTAGGATTCGATCTTTCTCATGGTGGACATTTAACTCATGGTTCTCCTGTAAACTTTTCTGGAAGATTATATAATCCGGTGTTTTATGGAGTAGATAAAGAAACTGGTTTATTGGATTATGATGCTATTGCAGAAATTGCTTTGAGAGAAAAGCCAAAAATGATCATCGCCGGAGCATCGGCATATTCTAGAGAAATAGATTATAAAAGGTTTAGAGAAATAGCAGATAGCGTTGGTGCAATTTTATTTGCAGATATCGCGCATCCTGCGGGACTTATCGCAAAAGGCTTGTTGAATGATCCACTTCCTCATTGTCACGTGGTAACTTCTACCACTCACAAAACCTTAAGAGGACCTCGTGGAGGAATTATCATGATGGGTAAAGATTTTGATAATCCATTTGGTCAAAAATTAAAGAATGGAGAGCTTAAGAAAATGTCGGCACTTTTAGATAGTGGCGTTTTCCCAGGTAATCAAGGTGGACCTTTAGAGCATATTATTGCTGCAAAGGCAGTTGCTTTTGGGGAGGCACTTACAGATGAATTTCTTCATTACATGGTGCAAGTGAAGAAAAATGCGAAAGCGATGGCTGCGGCATTTATGGCGAAGGATTATAAAGTGATCTCTGGAGGAACAGATAACCACATGATGCTGATTGATCTTAGAAATAAGAACATCACAGGAAAGCAAGCTGAAGAGGCCTTAGGAGAAGCAGAGATCACTGTGAACAAGAACATGGTGCCTTTTGATGATAAATCTCCTTTTGTAACATCTGGAATACGCGTTGGAACTGCAGCGGTTACTACACGAGGATTGAAAGAAGATGATATGTCTAAAATAGTAGACTTGATAGATCGTGTGATCACTAATTTTGAAGATGAAAATGAATTAATTAAGGTAGAAGCTGAAGTTTTAGATATGATGCAAGATCTGCCACTTTTTAATGGTTAATCTTTCAATAAATTTATAAGATAAAAGGGCAAATCATCTAGATTTGCCCTTTGTTATTTTAATTATGTGATAACTTGAAAATTGTTCAGAAATTAAAACAAAAGGTAAAGCAATTAAAGGCTGAAATTCAGGTTTTAAGCATCGCTTATTCCGATTCCAGAACTCCTTGGACGGCTAAATTATTAATTGGTCTTACCGTTGGCTATTTGCTAAGTCCAATAGATCTGGTTCCAGATTTTATTCCGGTGTTAGGCATCTTAGATGATCTTATTTTAGTGCCTTTGTTAATTACAGCTTCAATAAAACTGATACCAGCAATTGTTTTGGAGGAAGCCAGAAAAACAGCTTTAGAAAATCCAAAAAGGATGAAAAAGAACAACTGGATTGTTGCCGTTTTCATCCTTTTAATATGGTTGATAATTATCTATACTTTGTATTCCTTCTTTAAAGGGAAAACAAGTTATTTTTAATCTTCAATTATTCTTTCATTTCTGAATACCAGTTTAGCTGAACTACTTCAACTTCTTTATTTCCTTCATTTACCAATTGCTTAAATTTTGCAACATCTGCACGACCATCTTGACCTCTATAGTGGTAAGGATATACTTTTTTAGGTGCAAATTCAACTACAGCATCTGCAGCATCTTCCACGGTCATAGTATATGGTAAGTTCATGCAAACTAAAGCCACATCTATATTTTCTAATGCTCTCATTTCAGGAATATCTTCGGTATCTCCAGAGATGTATAAACGTTGTCCGTCTTTCTCTAAAACATATCCATTTCCTCTTCCTTTAACATGTTTTGCATCTGCAGCTTCCGGCAAATTGTACATTGGGATCGCTTTAATATTGAAGCCCATAAAATCTTGAGAATCTCCGTTGCTCATCACAATAAAATTAGCTGCCATTTCCTTTGGAAGCTGATCTTTAACTGCTTGTGGTACGATAATTTTAGTATCTCCTAAATTTAGAGCAGCCAATGTTTTAGTATCCATATGATCTCCGTGAATATCTGTGATCATTACAAAACTCGGTTTGTCTTTTCCTTCAAAAACTTCAGCTCCACCAACTGGATCTGTATAAATTACAGCATCTTCCCATTTTATTACAGATGTGGCGTGAGATATCGGATCAATTTCTATTGGAGCTACCTCTTGATCATTTTCTTGATCCATAGCGGCAACTTCACTTTCATTTGCCATTTCTTGATCTTTCTTTTCGTCATTTTTACATGAAGTAAATGCCAGACCTAGACAGCATATTGCAATTATTCCTTTTTTCATTTTAAACTAGTTTAGTTAATATAATCGATTAGTTATAGACTGAAAAAACCCCTGGATGGGGGTCTTTTAGTAACAATTATTAAAGTTAAGAAAGCTATTTATTAATACCCTTCAATTAATAAAGATTTAAGAAAGGTTCAACTCCATTTTAATGTCTCCGCGACTATACGGATTGTTCTGCTCTATTGGGATTTCGACGAAACCATATTTCTTATAGATATAGATGGCATTTTCTAATTTCCTGTTAGAATAAAGCATCAGTTTATCCCAATTCTGAGATCTGGCAAAATTTATTGTATGCTTCAATAATTGTTGACCAATTTTTTTTCCTTGAGCCGCAGGTGTAACTGCCATTTTTGTAAGCTCAAAAATGCTATCATCCATTTTCATGAGTGCCACAGTTCCTAGAATATCATCGTTTTCTTTTACAAAGAAAATAGCACCTCCGGGTTCAATTATAAATTTATTGGGATCACTTAAAA
>CAZWSP010000183.1:0-4973 GCA_964636585.1 uncultured Antarcticibacterium sp. | reverse complement strand
TGGTATCTTCTTTAAATTCTAAATACCGGTTCTTCACCAATTGAAATCTTTTTTCCCCAGTAATTTCATGCTGAAATTTATATCCGGGATTTATAATATGCAAAAAGGAAAAAGGATTATAATCTAGCTGCGCTTTTAATTCGCCAACGCTATAATCTTCGTAAGGTCTAGATGCAACCATTCCTGCCTTGTCTTTGGTAGGTCTAACTGCTTTAAAAGGAACTATTTTTGCCAACTATGTAGTATTCAGAATTAAGAGCGATTAAAAAATCGCTTTTTTTGAAGATAATTGTTTTGTTTAACTGAATTGCTTCGAAATTGTTTCAGCCTTTTTGTTTTCAGAATAATCGTAAAAACCTTCCCCAGATTTAACTCCTAATTTCCCTGCTCTCACCATGTTGGTTAAAAGCGGACAAGCAGCATATTTTGGATTTTTGAAGCCTTTGTACATTACCTGAAGGATAGAATGACAAACATCCAGTCCAATAAAATCTGCTAGTTGTAATGGTCCCATCGGGTGTGCCATTCCTAATTTCATAACCGTGTCTATTTCATAAACTCCGGCAACTCCGTTGTAAAGTGTTTCAATTGCCTCATTAATCATAGGCATTAAGATTCGGTTTGCAACAAAACCTGGATAATCGTTTACTTCCACTGGGCTCTTTCCTAATTTTTCTGAAAGGTCCATAATGGTTTTTGTAACCTCGTCACTCGTGTTATATCCGCGAATGATTTCTACTAATTTCATCACCGGAACCGGATTCATAAAATGCATCCCGATAACGCGAGAAGGATTAGAGATCTTCGATGCTATTTGAGTAATAGATATTGAGGAGGTGTTGGTAGCAAGAATGGTTTCTTTATCACAATTAGAATCTAACTGATCGAATATTTTAAGTTTAAGATCTTCATTTTCAGTCGCAGCTTCCACAACAAGGGAAACACCTTTTACGCCAGAAGGAATATCTATAAAAGTTTTAATATTCTTTAAAGTGGCTGTTTTATCGGTTTCAGAGATCTTCTCTTTAGCAACCATTCTATCTAAATTCTTAGAAATAGTTTCTAATCCTTTCTGAAGGCTTTCCTTAGAGATATCTATTAAATTAACTTGAAAACCACTTTGTGCAAAGGTATGAGCAATTCCATTACCCATTGTTCCTGCACCAATTACTGCAATATTTTTCATTCTTTATTTTTTATTCGGAAGGCTATAAAACAAGCTTCCCGATATATTTATAATTTAAAACTTTCTATAACCATATTTGCCACTTTCAATGCTAATGCTCCTTGTTCTAATGAAACTACTGGAGTAGTGTTGTTGTTTATAGCAAATGCAAAAGATTCTAATTCATCTAAGATAGCATTATTAGTATCTATTCTTGGATTCTCGAAATAGATCTGTTTTTTAACGCCTTCGGCATTCTGAAGGATCATCGCAAAATCATCTGGAACTTCAGGCGCATCTTTCATTTTAACCACTTCGCATTTACGCTCTAGAAAATCTACAGAAATATAGGCGTCACGCTGAAAAAAACGTGCTTTTCGCATATTTTTTAATGAAATTCTGCTAGCCGTTAAATTGGCAACACAGCCATTTTCGAATTGAATTCTAGCATTTGCAATGTCTGGCGTTTCACTAATTACTGAAACTCCACTAGCATATACATTTTTCACTTTAGAATCTACCACGCTTAAAATAACATCAATATCATGTATCATAAGATCCAACACCACAGGTACATCTGTCCCACGCGGATTGAATTCTGCCAGTCTATGCGCTTCAATAAACATTGGCTGCCCTATCTTATCTTTAACGGCTTTAAATGCGGGATTAAAGCGTTCTACATGGCCTACTTGCCCTTTAACCTTGTGGTATTTGGCTAATGAAATTAATTCTTCAGCTTCCGCATAGGTAGAGGTGATAGGTTTTTCTATAAATAAGTGCTTTCCAGCCGTAATTGCCTGCTTTGCAATTTCGAAATGTGCGCCGGTAGGAGTAACTACATCTATAACATCTACTGCTGCGATCAAGGCTTCAGCAGAATCAAAACGCTTATAACCGAATTCTAATTCTATCTCTTTAGCTCTTTGTTCATCTCCGTCAAAAAATCCAATTAATTCATATTCCGAAGATTGTTGAAGCAGTTTTAAATGGATTTTACCCAAATGTCCTGCACCAAATACACCAGCTTTTAGCATGTTTTTACGTTTTCAACAAAAATAGTATTTCTTGAGTTAAAGCCAATACCATTTTGGTTGTAAATGGATTAAGGCTTGCGTTAAATAATAATTAAAACTTACTTTGAAGGCTAGGGATAGAATGTTTAATTTTATACCATAAAAGGAATTTGAAGCGTTGAAGGATACATTTAGACATAAAGGAAAAAGGCAGCAATTAGCAGCTATTGTGGAAGCAAAAGGTGTGAAGGATAAAAAGGTTTTAGCAGCAATTAATAAAATTCCCCGCCATCTCTTTATGGATAGCAGTTTTGAAGATCACGCTTATCAAGATAAAGCTTTTCCAATTGCTGCAGATCAAACCATTTCTCAACCTTACACCGTAGCTTTTCAAACCGAATTATTGGAGATTCAAAAGGGAGATACCGTTTTAGAAATTGGAACCGGAAGCGGTTATCAGACCGCCGTGCTATGCGAACTTGGAGCCAAGGTTTATAGCATAGAGCGCCAGCGAGAATTATATAGAAAAACCAAGGTTTTCTTATCTAAAATAGGTTACAGACCCAAATATTTAAGTTTTGGAGATGGTTACAAAGGCTTGGCAGAATATGCACCATACGATAAAATAATTGTTACCGCAGGAGCGCCTTACGTTCCAAAACCTTTATTAGCTCAGCTAAAAGTAGGAGGCAGATTGGTAATTCCTGTAGGTGAAAACGTGCAAATCATGACACTTTTCGTGAGAAAATCGAACAAAGAGTTTGATAAGGAGGAATTTGGCGATTTTAGATTTGTTCCTCTTTTGGAAGATAAGAACTAGAATTTCTAAAATTAATTTCACCCTTAGCGAAGTCGAAGGGTTTTGAACAATACTTTTCTTTAAAGTTTTTCTTACAGCTGAAGTGAATTCAGTTAGAATTTAATTTTTCATTCTGAAAGATTGAAACGAATTGAAGAATCTCAACAGCAAGAGTTATTATTCTGAGATCTCTCCTTGCGTCGGGATGATGTCAAAAATTTTCATTCCCAAAGAGTTAAACCACTTAAAGAATTTTACTAGAATATACTCCCTATTCTAAAATTCCTAAAAATTTCAATCCGAAAATAAATGCGCCTTCTTGGTTTCCTTGGTAATTAGAAACCACATAATCCAACCTTAACAACCTGTATTTTCCAAATCCTAAATTATCTATTCCTACAGATAGTTCGGTGTATGGTTTATTATTTTCAATGGTCAGCGCATGTGCACCCAAGATCAGGTTATAATTCAGTTTATTTATAAGTGGCAACTTTCCTAAGATCCAACCTTGAAAATCTTGCTCTACATGAAACTCTAAATAGTTATTCTTTGTGCTAAGCTCGTAATATGGCAACAAATTGAAGCTGTTAATGTAATATCCTGTCCCAATTCTAGTCTGGTTTCCGTTGAAATGCTGATAATCTAAGAAAGAAATTTCTTTATCCTCTAAAAATGCGCCTCCTTTTAAAGCGTATGAAAAATTACCTTTATTCCCCAATTTTATATTCTGAACCAAAGCCGCTCGCAACTGATTAAAATTATATGCCGAAACATCAGATCCAAATCCGGTTTCATAAGTAAGCCAAAAAGTTGGAAATTTATTTGAAGTAATATTCACCTTAGCATCAGGATAACTAAGATATTTCTGACCAAAATTGAATTTCCCTGTCAAATTCATTTTAAAGATGTGATGGTCTATAAATGGCGCGCTTCCAAAATTATTTGGCTGCAAAGGATCGTTGGAAGTGTAAGAAACACCTTCTCGATTAACCCAAGAATTATTACTTGTATTAAATAAGGCATTACGTTGTTGATAGCTAATATCTGAAAGTAACATAATACCATTAACCAATTCCTGCTGATAGGAAACTTCGGCAAATTGACGCTCGAACAACTTCATATAATTTCGTTCAAAGAACAAACTTGTTATATCGTTCACTCTTGCTGAAATTGGAATAGTAGGATTTATTTGTGCCGTTTCAGAACCTGCTTCAATAGTTAATTGCGGCTTTTTAATGTTGTTAAATTTCATTTGAAAACCTCCTTTTATGCGGAATCTTTCATCTGAAAAACCATAATTCATAGTAGAGTAAAGTCTCCAATATCTGCTGAAGTTGTCGTCTAAATTTCTTCTGAAGGAAATAGTTGAAGTTGAATTAAATCCTTGAACCGTATTAAAATGAGTTCCGAAGAGCGGTGAGGAAATACTGAAATGCTTCTTTTTATAAGTGTTGCTATAATCTACCCCGAAAAGCAGATCTGTTACCGAAAATTTATTCTGAACACGATCTATAGAATCAAGATAGGTTTTAGAACTTCTAAGCGTTTGTACACTATCCTTCTTCACATAATCTGTAAGTTCTTCTGATGTTAAAGGAACCGGCCTGATCTCTTTCCAATACAACGAATCTTTTTTATTTGCCTGATCTGCAAAAGTGAGCACTTCCTTAGTAAAAGTTCTTTTATCGAAATCTGGAGAAAAATTATAGTTGCTGTAAACTGCTGTAAATCTACCGTCACCGGAAATCCCAAACATCGCAAAACTAAAATCTACTGCCTGCGAGATCTTTATCCAGAATTTATATTCCTCAGAATATTTGAAATTTTGTGTAAAAGTTAATTTTTCAATAGGAGTTACCTGAATTGCTTGGCCTGTGGTCACCAATTCGGTCCCGAAGATCTGCCAAGAATCTTCCACGATATATATGAATCCGCTGAAAACCCGATCATTTGGGCGCTTCGGTAAAACCTCTATTTTATTGATAAGTTGCCCATT
>CAZWSP010000182.1:0-5060 GCA_964636585.1 uncultured Antarcticibacterium sp. | reverse complement strand
CACCGCCACCTTGCATCATTTTCATCATTTTACCCATTTGATTAAATTGCTTCAACAACTGATTAACCTGCTGAACCGAAGTTCCAGATCCACCGGCAATTCTTTTCTTTCTTGCTGCATTTATAATAACGGGCGTGCTTCTTTCTTCCGGAGTCATAGAATAAATGATAGCTTCAACATGCTTGAAGGCATCATCATCTATATCTATATCTTTCAACATTTTTCCTGCTCCTGGGATCATTCCTAATAAGTCCTTCATAGAACCCATTTTCTTGATCTGGTGTAATTGCGTTAGAAAATCGTCGAAACCAAATTGATTCTTAGCGATCTTTTTCTGAAGCTTTCTGGCTTCTTCTTCATCATATTGCTCCTGAGCTCTTTCAACTAAGGAAACAACATCTCCCATCCCTAGAATCCTATCTGCCATACGAGAAGGATAGAACACATCTATCGCGTCCATCTTCTCTCCTGTTCCAATAAATTTAATTGGCTTATTTACTACAGATTTAATAGAGATAGCTGCTCCACCACGTGTATCACCATCTAATTTTGTTAGGATTACCCCATCAAAATTCAATCTATCGTTAAAGGCTTTTGCAGTATTTACCGCATCTTGCCCCGTCATAGAATCTACTACGAAAAGTGTTTCATGAGGTTTAACAGACGCATGAATATTTGCGATCTCGGTCATCATAGCTTCATCTACTGCCAATCGACCTGCGGTATCTATAATCACCACATTAAATCCGTTTTGCTTTGCATGTGCAATTGCAGCGTTGGAAATAGCAACAGGATCTTGATTTCCTTCATCACTAAACACCTCAACTCCAATTTGCTCTCCAACTATTTTAAGCTGGTTGATCGCTGCAGGACGGTAAATATCACAAGCCACTAAAAGTGGATTCTTATTCTTTTTGGTTTTTAAGAAATTAGCCAATTTCCCAGAAAATGTGGTTTTACCACTACCCTGCAATCCAGACATAAGGATTACTGAAGGATTTCCAGAAAGATCTAACTCCTCTACTTCACCACCCATTAATTGGGTAAGTTCATCCTTAACCAATTTCACCATTAATTGCCCTGGCTTCAATGCGGTTAACACATTTTGTCCTAAAGCTTTTTCCTTTACAATGGTGGTAAATTCTTTAGCAATCTTATAATTCACATCGGCTTCCACCAATGCTCTACGCACTTCCTTTAAAGTCTCGGCAACGTTTACTTCTGTAATCTGCCCATGTCCTTTAAGGATGTGTAAGGCATTATCTAACTTATCGCTTAAATTATCAAACATAATTCTTCCTGTAGTTTATATTTCCTGCGCTTATCAGCGGATTGCAAATTTAATGATTTGATGCTGAAGTGAAAAGTTTTATTTGGAAACAATATTTTCCAGAATGCAACTATCTAATTTCTTCAACATTTTCCTTCAAACACATATTTATTCTAAGTTACATTCTTTCGGGAACCTGAATTCCCAACAACCCAAAGGCCGATTTTATAGTATTCCCAACGGCTCTCGATAGTTGCACTCTAAATCTTTTTTCAGCTTCATCTGCAGTTCCCAGAATCGTAACGTTTTGGTAGAATGAATTAAATTCTTTTACAAGATCATAGGTGTAATTGGCAATTAGCGCAGGACTGTGATTTTCTGCCGCCAATTGTATAGTATCTGGATACACCTGCAATTGCTTTATTAATTCCTTTTCTTTTTCATGCAATTCATATCCTTCCGGCAACTCCATATCACTATTATCAAGATCTGCTTTTCTTAAAATGGATTGAATTCTCGCATATGTATATTGAATAAAAGGACCGGTGTTTCCTTGAAAATCTACCGATTCTTCCGGGTTGAATAAAATTCGTTTTCTTGGATCTACCTTTAAAATATAATATTTTAATGCTCCAAGCCCGATCATTTTATAAAGTTCTTCTTTTTCTTCTGAAGAATATTCCTCCAGCTTTCCTAGTTCTTCTGAAATAGTTCTGGCAGTTTGCGTCATTTGCTCGATAAGATCATCTGCATCTACTACCGTTCCTTCCCTGCTCTTCATTTTACCTGATGGAAGATCTACCATCCCGTAACTTAAATGAAATAGATTATTTGCCCATTCATACCCAAGCTTTTTCAGAATAAGGAATAGCACTTTAAAATGATAATCCTGTTCGTTTCCTACGGTGTAAACCATTCCATCTATCTCATAATCCTTCACACGTTGAATAGCGGTTCCAATATCTTGAGTCATGTAAACCGCAGTTCCATCACTACGTAGAACTATCTTTTCATCTAAACCGTCTTCAGTAAGATCTATCCAAACACTTCCATCATCTTTTCTGAAAAATACTCCTTTTTCCAGACCTTCAGCAACTACATCTTTACCTAATAAATAGGTGTTGCTTTCGTAATAATTCTTATCGAAATCTACTCCAAGCGTATTATACGTTTTTTCGAAACCATCATAAACCCATTGGTTCATCTTTTCCCAAAGAGCTTTCACCGCTTCGTCTCCAGCTTCCCACTTTATTAGCATTTCCTGCGCTGCAACCAAAACCGGAGCCTGTGCTTTTGCCTCATCTTCAGTTTTACCTTCAGCAATTAACTGAGCGATCTCTTTTTTATATTCCTGGTCAAATTTCACGTAATAGTTCCCAACCAGTTTATCACCTTTTAAACCGGTAGATTCTGGAGTTTCACCATTCCCCCATTTTTCCCAAGCCAACATAGATTTACAAATATGAATCCCTCTATCGTTAATGATCTGGGTTTTGTAAACCTTTTTACCGCTTGCCTTCAAAATCTCAGCAACAGAAAAACCTAATAAGTTATTTCTGATATGTCCCAAATGCAAAGGTTTGTTTGTGTTTGGCGAAGAATATTCCACCATAATTGTTTTGGAATCTTCAGTTAATGAAAGCTTTCCAAAACCGGTATTTGTATTTACTTCAGCAAAAGAATTTAAATAGTAGCTGTTGCTTAATACAATATTCAAAAAACCTTGAACCACATTATAACGCACTACCTCATCTACATGTTCTACCAAATACTTCCCAATAGCCTCTCCTAATTGTACCGGATTAGTCTTTATCTGGCGAAGCATGGGAAAAGTGACCAATGTGATATCTCCTTCAAAATCCTTACGCGTAGGTTGAAATTCTACCTGCGAAAGGGCTACTTGATGAAGATGCGAAACTGCTTCTTTTACCTTTTGTTCAATTTTATTCTGAATAGTCATTATGCGTAAATTTTATTCTTTATTGCTGAAATATAAGCCGCAAAGATAATAGAAATTAGCCGCAAGCTCTAGCGCATAATGAGCAAATCCCTATCTTTATAAAAAAGATAAAAATGCTGTTGAATATTAGTTATAATAACCCTAAAACAAAGGAAGCTATTAATGCTGAAGTTGGACCCACTTTTACCTTGTTGGAACGTTTTAAATTGAACGGAACGGGTTCTCCTAAACTTCACATAACTTCTACCAGTATAGAGATCCATAATTTATTGATATTAGATTCTAATATGAATACCTGTAATATCGAATTAAGGCCTAAGGGAATTATACTGATGTTTAGATCTTTACTAGATACCTATGGTTTAATCGTTCCCTATTATAAATTAAATCTTTACAAAGGAAAAGCAGAAGAATATTCTATTTACAAAGACCATCATTTTATTAAAGTAAAGGCCAACACCCCTGCCATTCACAAATTTATGATGAAGATATTAGATTATAAGAGCAGTAATGCTCCTACTTCTATAGAAGATATCATGTAACAATTTATTTACTTACTCTTCAAAAAAGCAGTTCTAACATAATGATAGCTTAAAAAACAACTAATAGGAAATACCGTCTGTGGTCGCAAATTTGCTGAAAAACAAATGGAATTATTTATTTATGTTTTTGCCGCATTATTTTCTGTTATGAATCCTTTAGGCACGGTACCCATTTTTGTAGGACTCACACAAGATGACACTTCTAAAGAGCGTTCCAAAACCGCATTCCTTACTGCTATCAATATTCTAATCATTTTAATTATTTCGTTTTTTACAGGTAAATACATCTTGCAGTTCTTCGGGATCAGCATCGATTCTTTGAGAATTGCAGGCGGATTAATTATTGTGACCTCCGGTTTTGCGTTACTAACCGGCAGTTTTTCTAAACATAAGGGAATGGATAAACAACGCGTGAAAGATGACGCGTTTCAAAGAGAAGGAGTTTCTCTTACTCCCTTGGCAATTCCGATGCTAGCAGGACCGGGATCTATTTCATTGCTAATTGGGATGTATCAGGAATTTCATGTTTTTTCAGAAAGGATCATTACCGTATGTGCAATATTAGCGGCATGTATAGCTACGTTTGCAGTGCTAAAAAGCGCACATTATATAGTAAAATTCTTAGGAGCATCAGGAATAAATGCTATCTCAAGAATTATAGGATTTATAGTAATAGCAATTGGGATAGAATATATTAGCTCCTCGATTCTAAATCTTATAGGAAAAATAATGATATAAAAATCTAGCGTTTTCTAAACGCCACCCCACCTATTAGAGAAAGAATCCCTAAACCTATCATAGCATAAGATTGTGTATTATCTCCTTGGGCCTGAACTTGAATTGGACCTAAATCAACCGCCATTTCTGGAGTCACAAGTGTATATAATCCGTAGCCGACCAATACTACTCCAACTACTAATAGAACAATTTTTAGGGTGTTATTCATTTTACAATTAATGTTTGTTTAGAGTGAAAGTAAACAATTAATTCCTAAATTATCCAATATAAGAAATACCCCATGAAAATTTTACTCACCGGTGCCAATGGATATATAGGATTACGACTTTTACCTCAACTCTTGGAGCTTGGCCATCAAGTAGTTTGCGCCGTACGAGATAAAAATAGATTTTTCCCAAATAAAGAATTTTTAGATCAGGTTGAAGTTGTAGAAATAGATTTTCTAGATCCTGCAACAGTTCCAGATGCTATAAAAGATATTGATGTAGCCTATTATTTAATACATTCTATGTCTGCCTCTACCACAGATTTTGATAGTAAAGAGGCTGCT
>CAZWSP010000181.1:3108-5065 GCA_964636585.1 uncultured Antarcticibacterium sp. | reverse complement strand
AATACAGAACTGCTGCAGGTGCTCCGGGAGCACAGTATTATCAGAATCAAGCCGATTACAAAATGGATATCGAGCTGGATGATAAAACTCAAAAATTAACTGGGGTAGAAACTATTACATATCACAACAACTCTCCAGACGCTTTAGAATATTTATGGGTTCAGTTAGATCAGAATATCCGTTCTAAAACTTCTGCGGCCTTAGATAAAGATGGAAGTGGAATTTCTGCTGTAAGCCAATCTGCAACTTTTGTAAATCAATTCTTAGATGAACCTTTCGATGGTGGATTCAATATAGAATCTGTAACTCAAGATGGAAAAGGTTTGCCTCATACTATCAATTTTACAATGATGAGAATAGATTTGCCACAGCCTTTAAAAGCTGGGGAAAGCACTTCGTTTTCTATTAAATGGTGGTACAATGTGAACAATCACGTAACAGATAGAGCAAGATCTGGGTACGAGCATTTTCCTAAAGATGGGAACAATGTTTATGTTATTGCTCAATTCTTTCCTAGAATGGCAGTTTATAATGATGTAGAAGGTTGGCAAAATATGCAGTTTTGGGGGAATGGTGAATTTGCACTTCCTTTCGGAAACTACGAAGTAAATATTACCGTGCCTGCAGATCATATTTTAGATGGAACAGGAGAGATCCAGAACCGTAAAGAGGTGTATTCTAAAGATATGATGAATAGATATGAGCAAGCTAAAAAATCTTTCGATAAGCCTGTTATCATTGTAACACAAGCTGAAGCTGAAGCAGCAGAAAAGCAATTTTCTGATAAAAAGAAAACTTGGAAGTTAAAAGCCAACATGGTTAGAGATTTCGCTTTTTCTACTTCTAGAAAATTCGTTGTAGATATGATGAATGTAGATGTAATGGGTAAAAACGTAATGGCAGTTTCCATGTATCCTAAAGAAGGAAATCCTTTATGGGAAGAGTATTCTACTAGAGCGGTTGCACAAACGTTAAAGTCATATTCAAGTCATACTTTCCAATATCCATATCATAAAGCAATTTCTATCCATGCTAAGAATCAAGGGATGGAATATCCTATGATCTGCTGGAATTATGGTCGTCCAGAAGAGGATGGTTCGTATACAGATAGAGTTAAATTTGGGATGATAAGTGTAATTATTCACGAAGTTGGACACAACTTTTTCCCAATGATCGTGAACTCAGATGAGCGCCAGTGGGGTTGGATGGATGAAGGTTTAGATACTTTTATGCAATATTTAGCTGAACAGGATTTTGGTAAAAATTATCCTGCTGCAATTTCTCCTGAAAGTGTGTATCCTTCTAGAAGAGGAATACCGTCTAACATAGTACCTTACATGAAAGGAGATCAGAAATATATTTCTCCAATCATGTCTAATCCAGAAAATGTTTTTCAACTTGGAAACAATGCATACGGGAAACCAGCTACTGCATTAAACATTTTGAGAGAAACAGTAATGGGTCATGAGCTTTTCGATTATTCTTTTAAAACTTACGCACAACGTTGGATGTTTAAACACCCAACTCCAGAAGATTTCTTTAGAACTATGGAAGATGCTTCCGGTGTAGATCTAGATTGGTTTTGGAGAGGTTGGTTCTACGGAACAGACTATGTTGATATAGGAGTAAAAGGAATGAAAAAATATTTTGTAACCGATAAGGCTACAAAAGAAGGTTTAGCAATGTTACAACGTTACGGCGTAACAGATCCAGAAAGTATGGATTTTGTATATGTTGTGGAAGAAGGACAAGAAGGTTTTTCTGAAGAAATGAAGAATAAAGAGATCGTTAAAAATGCTCCGAAATTAAACGAGTTTTTAATGGATAACTTTACACCAGAAGAGCGTGCTAAAATGAAAGCTCCTAAGTTTTTCTATGAGATCACTTTTGAAAAGCCGGGAGGGTTGGTAATGCCAATCATAGTGGAATATACGTATGCAGATGGGACTACTAAAAA
>CAZWSP010000181.1:0-3098 GCA_964636585.1 uncultured Antarcticibacterium sp. | reverse complement strand
TCTGAAGTTAGCAAAGCAATTGCAATCGATAAAGAGATCGTAAAAGTGGTTGTAGATCCTAATATGGAAACTGCAGATATTAATGTAGATAACAACAGCTGGCCGCAAGAAGCTAAAGAAAGCAAATTCGACCAATTCAAGAATGATTCTGGGAACTAATATTCTCAAATAAAAATTAAGCCGACTTTAACGAGTCGGCTTCTTTTTTTAAGTAATATTGTATTTATCTTTGTTGACTATGATAACACTTCCATTATTTATTAGTGGTGCCGAAATTGGTTTTATAATCTTTATATTAATCATGGTATTTGGCGCCGATAAGATCCCTGAGATCGCTCGTGGTCTTGGAAAAGGAATGCGCACTTTGCGTAATGCCTCTAACGATATTAAAAGCGAGATCACTAAAAGTGCCGAAAAGCAGGGTATTAGTGAAGATGTCTCGAAAGACGTGCAGAGCGAAATAAGTAAAATTAAACAAGATCTAGACGAAATTACAGGTTCTGTAAAGCGTAGATTTTAATGCTTGAACAACTAAATAAGTGGGATAGGGATCTGTTTATCTTTTTAAACAGTCTCGGTATTGAAGATTATGATGGATTTTGGATCTTTGTTACCAATATAAAACACTGGATTCCGCTCTATTTATTATTCTTCTATTTATTTTTTAAAGCGTTTCATTGGAATAAAGCGCTTTTTACTTCCTTATTTCTTTTAGCATCCTTTGCTACAACTTTAGCCTTTACTAATTTGGTAAAAGGAATTGCACTAAGATTAAGACCTAATAATGATCCGGAATTACTGGATATTATAAGAATCCTTCAAACTCCAACCAATTATAGTTTCTTTTCTGGTCATGCCTCTTGTTCTTTTGTAGTAACAACCTTTGTGATTTTAACTTTGAGAGAAAAATATAAATGGATCTATTTCATTTATATCTGGCCAATTATATTTGTGATGAGTAGAGTGTATGTTGGAGTACATTATCCTTTAGACCTTATTGTAGGAGCTCTAGTAGGATTACTTTTCGGATTTATTTTTCATAAACTTCATGAAATTGCTGTAAAAAGAATTTATTAGAAAATTCTTCGGCTAAGACTTAAGCCATCTCTAATTGGAAGCATAATAGTTTCTAATCGTTCATCTGTAGCAACTAATTTATTATACTCTAAAAGCGCTATTGTAGATTCGTCATCCTCTTTAACTTTCTCCACAACCTTTCCGCTCCATAAAACATTATCTGTAAGTAAAATGCCCCCAGGATTTAATTTATCTATTATCAAATCAAAATAGGCTGGGTAATTCGGTTTATCGGCATCCATAAAAATGAGATCAAACTTTCCATCTAAAGTTGGGATTACATCTAATGCATCTCCTAAATGTTGCTGAATATTATTTCTGTACCCAGAAAGTTCAAAATATTTATTCTGAATAGATCGCAATTCTTCATTCACATCCAAAGTTTGAATTATACCTCCTTGTTTTAAACCTTCTGCCAAACAAATTGCTGAATAACCAGTATAGGTTCCAAGTTCTAATATAGTTGAAGGTGAAACCATTTTAGAAATAATGCTTAACAGTCTTCCTTGATAGTGTCCGCTTAGCATTCTAGGCTGAAGTATCTTTTGGAAGGTTTCACGAGTAAGTTGAGCCAAGATCTCTGGTTCTTTTTGAGTATGTTCTACCGTGTAATTATCTATAGCTTCAGGAAGGAAATGCATGGTTGTGGTATTTTCAGCAAATTTAGGAATATCTATTTAGCATAATGTTCAAAAAAAAGAGAATTGATGGATTTCAATTTTTTTGAAGCTGAATATAAATGGTATTTTTACGACAAATTGGAATTATGAAATTTGAGAATACCAAGGAATTTGCACAGCAACTGGATAAAGAAGATAAATTAGCTTCCTATAAAAATGAGTTTATATTCCCAAAGGTAAATGGGAAAGAAGTGATCTATTTCACCGGAAACTCATTAGGACTTCAGCCAAGATCTGCAAAGAAATATGTAGATGAGGTAATGGACGATTGGGCCAATCTTGCGGTAGAGGGACATTTCTATGCAGAGAAACCTTGGTGGGATTATCATGAACGGTTTTCAGCAAAACTCGGGAAAGTTGTAGGAGGAAAACCAAGCGAGATCACTGTGATGAATACGCTTACGGTAAATCTTCATTTGCTTATGGCGACATTTTATAAACCTTCAGCAAAAAGATTTAAAATAATATGCGAAGAAAAAGCTTTTCCTAGCGATCAATACATGATTGCTTCTCAGGTAAAATTCCATGGATATACAGAAGAGGAAGCAGTAGTGAAAATTGAAAAGAGAGAAGGAGAGCATTATTTTAGAACAGAAGATGTGGTTGCTAAAATCAAGGAAGTTGGAGAGGAGTGTGCTTTGGTGCTTATTGGCGGAGTAAACTATTATTCAGGCCAAGTTTTAGATATGAAAACCATTACTTCTGCCGGACATGCAGTTGGTGCAAAAGTAGGATGGGATCTTGCTCACGCCGCAGGAAATATAGAATTGAAGCTTCATGATTGGGATGTAGATTTTGCAGCTTGGTGTAGTTATAAATACATGAATTCTGGACCTGGGAATGCTTCAGGATGCTTTATTAATGAAAAATATCACGGCAGAAAAGATCTTACTAGACTTGAAGGTTGGTGGGGCCACAATAAGAAACGTAGATTTCTTATGGAACCAGAGTTTCAACCAGAACCAGATGCAAATGCATGGCAAATAAGCAATGCGCCTATTTTAGCGATGGCTCCTTATTTAGCTTCTTTAGAAATGTTCGAAGAAGTAGGAATGTCTGCGCTTATCGAAAAAAGAAATAAGATTGTGGCTTATCTGGAATTCATACTACATGAAATAGATAAGGAAGTAGATGCTAGTTTCGAAATTATTACACCGAGTAAGCAGGAAGAACGCGGAACACAGTTGTCTGTATTCTTGCATGGTGAAGGGAAAGAGCTTTTTAACTATTTAATGGAGAATGGGGTAATTACAGATTGGCGGGAACCAAACGTGATACGCTTGGCTCCGGCACCATTTTACTGTTCTTTTGAGGACATGTACAATTTCGGACAAATCTTAA
>CAZWSP010000180.1:0-5149 GCA_964636585.1 uncultured Antarcticibacterium sp. | reverse complement strand
TTTATCAAGAACCTGCAATAGATGGATCCAGACCTGGAACCTATTATGCCAATTTATATGATATGAATGCAATGCCTACTTACCAAATGGAAGCATTGGCATTTCACGAAGGAATACCTGGGCATCACATGCAAATAGCAATTGCACAGGAATTAGATTCTATTCCAATGTTCAGAAAATTCTCTTTCTATACAGCATACGTAGAAGGATGGGGATTGTATAGCGAATTTATTCCGAAGGAAATGGGATTCTATAAAGATCCATATTCAGATTTTGGAAGATTGGCCATGGAACTTTGGAGATCATGCAGATTGGTAGTAGATACTGGAATTCATGCTAAAAAATGGACCAGAGAAGAAGGAATAGAATATTATAAAGCAAATACACCAAATGCAGAAAGTGACTGCGTAAAAATGGTGGAACGCCATATTGTAATGCCTGGACAAGCCACCGCTTATAAAATTGGAATGAACAAGATCTTAGAACTTCGCGAAGAAGCAAAGGATCAACTAGGAGATCAATTCGATATTAAAGAATTTCATGATGTAGTTCTTACTCATGGAGCGTTGCCATTAAACGTACTTGAAGAAATGGTACAAGAATGGGTTGCATCTAAAAAAGTTTAAGTTTATTAATTGTCTTCAAGCAGCCATTGTGCTGCTTGGGGAAATAAACTAGCCCATAATTTTTCATTATGTTCTCCTTCTGGAATAGAGGCAGAATTTATTTGAGAACAAGAATTCAATTTTAAAAGCATTACTTTTTTCATATCATTCATAAGTGAAACCATGGTTTCGCTTTCTTTCTCTCCAGCCCTAAAATATAATTCTTGCTTTCCGACTTTAGAAGATTCTAAATCTTCAGCGAATTTATAAATCTCATCTGAATACCAGAAACTAGGGGAGAATACCAGTGCTTTTCCGAATAGTTCAGGGTGTTTTAAACTCGCGTAAAAAGAAAATAACCCACCTAAAGAGCTTCCGCCTATAAATGTTTGCGAAGGAGAAGTGTTAACTCTATATAGAGAGTCTACTTTAGGCATTAGCGTTTCAGTAATAAAAGTTAAGTATTGGTCTGCTTTCCCACCTTTATATTCAGGATGTTCGAATGGAGTTAGTTCATCTATGCGCTTAGCATTCCCATGCTCGATCCCGATCACGATTAGATCTAACTTAAGGCTGTCTAAGGTTTCATCTACTTTCCATTCTCCCACATACGATGTAGCAGCATCAAAAACATTTTGTGCATCTTGTAAATAAAGCACTGGATATTTTTTTTCTGAAGTTTTATAAGATTCAGGCAGATACACCCAGATCTGCTTTATAGTATCTAGCTGTGGCGCTTCAATTGTAAAAGTTGAAACATTTTTTGATGCGGTATGTTGTGCAAAACTAGAATTACAAAAGAAAATAATACTTAAAATGCTAAGTATGCAGCTTGCTGGTATCTTCATAATGCAGTTAATTAATTGGAAAGTTTGGAGAATTTTAGTTGTAAATTTTTAGATAAAGAATCTAGAACTTCTAGATCTCGTTCATTATCTACTGCATTTTTAGCATCGGTTAATAAAGAATCTATCTCTTGCTTCACTGCTGCTTTATAATCCTCGTTATAAGTTGGTTGATGCAATAAGTAATTCAGCATTACCAATAATTTTTGAGCTAAAGTAACATCGTGTTTACAATAAGTTCTAATGGGTGCCATTACCTGATAAAGAAGATCTTTAAAATTGATAGTGGTAATGCGTAAATATGGAACTTCCTCTCTTCTAATGATATTAGTGTCCTTTTTTTGCATTCTCATGGCAAATAATTCGGTAAGATAATCTATCGCATTAATGGCAGTTCCCGGATCGTTTATTCCCGGCGACATTGCCTTTACAATGATCTCTGTGATCTGTTTGAAACCTAAGATATAATTGTCTTCAATTAGTTCTTCTCTTGCAAAATTAAAATTATTTAGAATGCTGGTTACTGTTTCCTCATCCAGTTCTTTTTGGGATCTAAAAATTGGGAGTCCTTTTAAAACGAAGATGCCTTTTATGGGCAGGATAAATAATTTAGTATCCTTTTCCTCACAAATATCAATCAGGTTAGTGTAGGATATATTTTGAAGGTAACCGTTGTCCTTTGAATAATATTCATGCCAGCCTTCACTGTCTGGAAATGGTTTAATATGTTCCTCTTCTTTGCTTAATAAAGATTCTAATCGAGCACTTGATTCCTGATAAATTCGTTTTAAAATATTGCTTATCTGTATCGCCTGCGAAATATTATGGATGAAGAAAATAAAGGCATAAATGCAAATCACCGTTGCAAGTATTCCCATTAGAACCGCAAATCCCGGTAGTTGATATTTATCTCCGGTTGGTTGAATAGAGAATAGGATAAAGATGTTATAAAGAATTGTAGAGAGGTAGGTCCCTAATATGATCTGGTGTTTTTTATTTGAAATTAATCCGGGTAAAAGTCGTGGAGAATAATTGCTAGATGCCTGACTTAACAGAAGCATCACCATAGAAAAACTGAAAACGATCACAGAGATCAATCCAGAAATTAGCGCACTTAAAATGGTTAGTGCGGTATTTCCATTATCTACAACTAAAACAGGGGCCTTATCCAAGAGATATTTTGAAATCCCTAGGCTTTCAAAATACATCATTAAGAATGCAAAGAAAATTCCCCAAATAGCCATAACGGTTGGGTAAAATGCAATCTTACTTTCAACAATATTAAAAAACGAGAGGGTGCGATAGAATATTTGCTTCATAGCCTATAAAAGTAATCCTAAAAACAGAGAAATTAAAAAGCAACCGATTAATCTTTACAAAATTTTAAGGCTTGATTAAGCAGGAAATGAGAAATTGACTTGTTTGGGAGTTGCTTCAAATGAAAGTCTTACCTATTTAAAAGTATCCATCTGTTACCAGCACTTTGTATCGTGAAAACTTGATTTGCACTAATGCTTGTAATAGTTACATTATTTCTTAGGTCATAAAGATTATCTGAACCCAAAAAAACCAGATTTTTATTTCCAATTCCATCCCATCCCATAAGCCTAAGAATTCTGCCTTTATTAAGATTAGCTGCGGGGATGATGATTTGAGTGAGATCATTGTTAATCCGCAAAGTTCCAACATCATCGGTAATTACAAAATCCCCTGTCGCACTTCCGGTAGTGACATAATTTTGAGCATTTGGATATGCCCAATTCATATTTCCAGTTGCATCTAGCACTAAAGACTGGGAGCTACTTCCTCTTGTAGCTGGGAAAATATATTCTTCTGCAGGAGTGTTTCCAACCCCAATTCGTCCGGCAAAATATCCAGCATATACTTTATCTAAATTGCTGCCGTATGCCACACTATAAATTCCATAAATTTTTCCAGTACCTGTGCTTTGCCCTATTTCTGAGTAGATGCCGAAATTACTGCTATTGGTTCCAAAGGTTTTTCCAACTCGATTAAAAATCCCATATATATCGTTGGTACCAGAGTTCTGATAGGATTCGTTGAAAATACCATAATGTATTCCTATCCCAACTCCTCCCACGTTATTTTTAATTCCGTATTTATTCCCATTCGTTGCGCTGCGATTATCGCTAACAATGCCGTAGGTAGTGAGATTGTCTACAGTTGGATTGTTATTGTCAACCTCTAAACCTTTTTTGATCGCAGCATCTGTAGTTGAATTTAATGCGATCTGCAGTTTAGAACTTATATCTTGAGTTCCTATTCCAAGATTTCCATTTCGGTACATGGGATCCGTTATATTATTTGGAGCAAGTGTCGTGTTAGGTTTATAGAAATTTTCAGAAGAATTTCCGGCCAATGATTCCCATTTAAGTGCATCAAAATTCCAAAAATAGAACCCTGCTTTTTGGGTGGAGGTGGCACTATTTAAAAAGACCAGCATACCATGCTGGTCTTTTGTGGGAGGATCTAATGGAAATCTTAATATTCTTGGAATCAAGATACCATCAGTCACTAAAGGATTTTCGGGGGAATTTGCAATGACATCTAATTGTGCTTTCGGGGTGGATGTATTTATACCAACCTGTGCAATAGATAAGAACGGAATAAACAGAAAAACACAATTAAAAAATCTCATCTTCATTCAAGTTAACCTACACAATAAATAGGGTAATGTGAAGAATGCGATTTAAAGATATAAAATTAAAACGCTGATATTTAGGTGAATAACATAAAATAATAGCTCATATAGAAATTAAAATAACTCAAAACGCTAAAATTTAACTTAAAGCTTGGGTCTTATCCTGCAACATTTTAATCTCATCCCGCAGTCTTGCTGCCGTCATGAAATCTAAATCTTTTGCAGCAGTTTCCATTTCTTTTCGCTTGGCTCTAATTCTTTTTTCCAACTGTGGTTTGCTGAAATATTGAGTCTCTTTTTCCGCTGCTTTAAGAGTTGGCGCAGTTTCAATTACATAAGGATCCAATTTTTTACCAACTAAAGAACTCTCTATACTTTTTACCAAAGCGGTTGGAGTTATATTATTTTTAGTGTTGTAGGCGATCTGCTTTTCTCTTCTGTAATTAGTTTGATCTATCGTAGTTTGCATACTATTGGTGATCTTATCTGCATACATGATAGCTCGTCCTTCCAAATGCCTTGCTGCACGCCCAATAGTTTGGGTTAAAGATCTATTACTTCTTAGAAAACCTTCCTTATCGGCATCTAAAATAGCCACTAAAGATACTTCAGGTAGATCCAGTCCTTCCCTCAGTAAGTTTACTCCAATAAGTACATCAAATATTCCTTTTCTAAGATCTTGCATGATCTCTACCCGTTCTAAAGTATCAACATCAGAGTGAATGTATCTACAACGCACATTTATTCGGGTTAGATATTTGGTGAGTTCTTCGGCCATTCTTTTAGTCAGTGTGGTCACCAATACTCGCTGATCTTTTTCTGTTCTTAAATGAATTTCTTCAATAAGATCATCTATCTGATTTAAACTAGGGCGAACATCAATTATCGGGTCTAAAAGCCCTGTTGGTCTTATCACTTGTTCCACATAGATTCCTTCAGATTTCTGAAGTTCATAATCTGCAGGAGTAGCACTTACATAGATCACCTGATTTTGCAAGGCTTCAAATTCTTCAAATTTCAAAGGACGATTATCCATA
>CAZWSP010000179.1:0-5172 GCA_964636585.1 uncultured Antarcticibacterium sp. | reverse complement strand
CTCAGCATAAAACTCTTGACAAAAGTTAGCTTCATAAATATCTCCACGATGAATATGCTCTAGCATTTCTGCAACTTTTGCTAGATACTCTTCTTCGGAAATTCGTGCTTGAATAGGGGAAACCTCTTCAATGACTTCAGAAGAAATTATTTTTTCCGTTAGATCGAGCTGAAGGATCGCATCATAATCTGAAACTATCTCGCCTTCTACCATATTTAGATACCGAAATTCTACCTTCTCCTTCCCTACCAAAATTAATTTTTGAGGTTGGAAAAAATAAAGATCTGGAAATTGAAGTCCGTCTTTATTCTTTGAACTTAATTTTTCGAGATCGTTTTTCAGGTCATAAGAGAGATATCCAAAGATCCAATCTTTCGTGGTTTCCTGATATTCTTTTAGCTGAGCGAAAGCGCCTTGGTAATCTGTCTTTAAAGCAGTGAATGCTTCAACTGCAAGTACGGCTTCAAAATTAGAGGCGGTCTGAGGATAGTTATTACTATCTAACCAAGCAATTTCGTAGAATTGAGAACTCCACTTAAAAAGCTTCTTTTTGAATGCTTCTGGATCTTCTAATAAAAATTCGTTTGTTGTACGCACTTATTCCTCAATTTCATGCGCAAAGGTAGTCAAGACATCTTCAATCCCCATATTCAAAACTTCATTTTGAATTTCGTCATCAGCAAAATTATCATTGAAAGATGGAAAGCTAAAACTTTCTATTACTTGTCCTCCAAATCTCGGCAATATTCCTTTGGTATATTCTAAAGAAGATGCAGCGCCACGTGCACCTGGAGAGGTGCTTACCAAGAGTATCTTTTTATCTGCTAAAAAGTTACGATCCAACCTTGAAAGCCAATCCAAAATGTTTTTAAAAAAAGCCGAAACCGTTCCATTATGCTCATTTACAGAGATCATCAAAGCATCATGTTCAGCTATTAAATTCTTAATAACCTGAATGTCTAAGGGAAATCCGTTGTCGTTTTGCTTATCTATACTAAACATCGGGATATCATAATCCATTAATCTAATGATCTTTACGTCATGACCATTAACTCTATTAGCGATATGAGTGATAAATTGGTGATTGATAGAAGTGCTACTGTTGGAGCCTGCAAAGGCCAATATCTTTTTCATAAAGGGTATTTCGTGGTTCTCAAAAATACCTAAATTCTGGAGAAAGTCTTTACATCAAATGAGTTAAAAATCTGTTTAAAAAACGCTAATGCTATTTCCATAAGTTTTTTATCTTATTCCTTGGCTGCAAAACTTATCTTTGCAGCTAATTAAAACAAACTCAAGTTGACTTTTCAGGATCTTAATTTAAATACCCCTTTATTAAATGCGTTGGAAGATTTAAAATTCCACACGCCTACACCTATTCAGGAACAAGCATTTTCATCTATAATGTCCGGGAAAGATGTAGTTGGGATCGCACAAACGGGAACTGGTAAAACATTTGCATATATGTTACCTATTCTTAGAATGCTTAAGTATTCTGAACAAAAGAACCCTAGAGTTTTAATTTTGGTGCCAACCCGAGAATTGGTGGTGCAAGTTAGAGAAGAGATAGAAAAGTTAACGGCCTATATGAATACCCGTGTTACTGGGATTTATGGAGGAACCAACATGAATACGCAACATTCTGATCTACTTCAAGGATTAGATATTATTGTTGCAACACCTGGAAGGTTGTACGATCTTATTTTGCGTCGTGCAGTCCAAATGAAATCTATTCAGAAATTGGTAATAGATGAAGTAGATGTAATGTTGGATCTGGGTTTCAGATTTCAGATAAATAACATAATTGAATTGCTTCCGCAGAACAGACAGAATATAATGTTCTCTGCTACTATGACCGAAGCTGTTGAAGAAATTATAGATATTAGTTTCAAGCAACCGGTAAAAATATCGGTAGCAATAAGTGGAACCCCACTAGATAATATTGAACAACGAGGATATAGAATTCCAAATTTTCATACAAAAGTGAACTTCTTGCGCGATCTATTGAAGGATAAGGAAACTTATACAAAAGTGCTAATTTTTGTAGCCTACAAGCGTTTGGCAGACCGACTTTTTGAAAGTCTTGCTGAAGAGTTCGTAGACGAATGTACCGTTATCCATTCTAATAAATCTCAGAATTACAGACTGCGAAGCATCAAGCAATTTGGCGAAGGATTCAGTAGAATTTTAGTGGCTACAGATGTAATGGCGCGTGGATTAGATATTGAAAATGTATCTCACGTTATAAACTTTGATACGCCAGAATATCCTGAAAATTATATGCACCGTATTGGTAGAACTGGACGTGCAGAGAAAGAAGGGATCTCCTTTTTATTATCTACAGAAAAAGAAGCAGATAATTTAGAGAAGATCGAGAACTTGATGAATATGAAGGTTCCTCAATTCGAGTTGCCGGAAAATATAGAGATCTCAACTATCCTTATTCCTGAAGAGCAACCAAAGATCTTCGAAATAAATAATCCGCAGAAAAGAAGTGACGTAGATGCTCCAGGGCCTGCATATCACGAAAAAAGCGAAAAGAATAGTAAAGAAAATCTTGGCGGTTCTTACCGAAGAGAGATCGCAAAAAAATATAAAAAACCTCAAACTCGAGGAGACAAAGGTGCTAACAGACGTCATAATAAATAAGTGTTTAAGCTTTAATTTATTGTTTTAATGAAAAATGTAGCAATCCATAGATTAGAAAATGAACTGTTAAGCGTAGGTATTAAATCTATTGGGGCAGAACTCTGCAGCATAATAAATAGACTTAGCAACACCGAACATATTTGGCAGGGAGATGCTGCATTTTGGGGAAGCCATGCTCCTATTCTCTTTCCGATAATTGGCGCACTAAAAGACAATACGTATTTCTTTGAAGGAAAAGAATACCACTTACCCAAACACGGGTTTTTTAGAAATAATGAAGAGGTAGTTTTAAAGAAGGAAGAAAAAGATTCACTAACCTTCAGCTTAAAATATTCTGAAGACACTTTAAAAAGTTATCCTTTTAAATTTGAATTAGAGATCTGTTTTCTTCTGAAAGAAAAAACGCTGGAAATTAAACATGAGGTTTTTAATCTTGATGAAAACCCGATCTGGTTTTCTATTGGGGGTCATCCTGCATTTAACGCACCGCTTTTTCACGGAGAGAAGTATGAAGATTATTATCTAGAGTTCGATCAAGAAATGGATTTAAACACCGCTATCTTATCCATTGATGGATTGATATCTAACAGTTCAGAGACTGTACTTAAGGACGATTCTAAGATCCATTTAACAAAAAATCTTTTTGATAATGATGCGCTTATTTTTGAAGATATTTCTTCTAAAACTGTGAGTCTTTTTAGTAAAGAGAATGGAAAGATCTTAACTGTGAACTATTCAGATTTTGATAATCTAGGAATTTGGGCAAAGCCTAAAGCGCCTTATGTATGTATAGAACCTTGGTTGGGAATTGCAGATATGGAGGATACAGATCAAAATTTTAAAAATAAAAAAGGCATTAATAAATTAATGCCTACTCAAAGTTTTAGTGCCAGCTATACTATAGAGATAGCTTAAGCATATATTTTAATTTCTTGTTTTCTTCTTTGCAGCTTTCGCAGCACGTTTCTCTTTCAAATTCATTACAGGTTCTTTCTTTGCTGAATTTTTTGAAGGGGATTTTTCTTTAGCCATGATTTCTGTTTTATTACAGTTTAAGGAATAAATGTATGGAAAGTTTTAATAGGTTGTATCACTAATTTCTGAAGACTTTCTTTTTATCCATTCAGCTTTTAGGTATTAATCATACTTCGACAGGCTCAGTGTGTCAACATGTAACTGTCAGGCTGAGCTTGTCGAAGACTATTTGAAAACACTTGCCACACTTGTCACACTTCGACAGGCTCAGTGTGACAATACGTAAATGTCAGTCTGAGCTTGTCGAAGACTCTTTGAAATAACTAAGCCCATTTTCCATAAAAAATCACACTTCGACAGGCTCAGTGTGACATACTGTAAAGTGATAAAATTTTCAATAAAAAAACCCTAACAATCCGAAGATCATTAGAGTTTTAATTTTTGAAGGGTCTTTGACCCTATATGTGCATTGCTCTATCGTTAGCCGCTAGCGCTGCTTCCTTCACTGCTTCTGCATATGTTGGATGCGCATGACTCATTCTTGCTATATCTTCAGCAGAAGCTCTAAACTCCATTGCTGTTACTGCTTCAGTAATCAGATCGGCTACACGAGCTCCTATCATGTGTACTCCTAAAACCTCATCAGTCTTAGCATCTGTTAAGATCTTTACAAATCCATCGGTATCTCCACTCGCACGAGATCTACCTAAAGCTCTCATTGGGAATTTCCCCTCTTTATAATCTACACCTGCTTCTTTTAATTCTTCTTCAGTTTTACCAACTGCAGAAACTTCTGGCCACGTGTAAACAACACCAGGAATTAAGTTATAATCTATATGTGGTTTTTGTCCGGCAATCAATTCAGCAACCATAGTTCCTTCTTCTTCCGCTTTGTGAGCTAACATTGCTCCGCGCACTACATCTCCAATCGCATAGATATTACTTACATTAGTTTGTAAATGATCGTTCACGGCTATCATTCCGCGGTCTCCCATTTTCACTCCTGCAGCATCGGCATTTAAACCATCTGTAAATGGTTTTCTACCTACAGAAACCAAACAGTAATCTCCTTTAAATTCAACTTCATTTCCTTTCTTATCATCTGCTTTCACGATAATTTCATCTCCATTTCGCTCTACAGATTTCACTTTATGACTCACATTGAACTTCATTCCCTGCTTCTTAAGGACTTTGGTAAGTTCTTTAGACAATGCAGAATCCATTGTAGGGATAATTCTATCCATATATTCAACCACAGTAACTTCAGATCCTAATCTGTTGTAAACCTGTCCAAGTTCTAATCCGATTACTCCACCACCAATCACGATCATGTGCTTTGGAATTTCCTTCAGCTTTAAAGCTTCCGTAGATGTAATAACGCGCTCTTTATCTAAATTGATAAATGGCAAGTTAGCAGGTTTAGATCCTGTAGCAATTATGGTATGTTTCGCTTCCAAGGTTTCTTGTCCGCCTTCAGTTTTATCTACTATAATATGAGTAGCATCTTTAAAAGAACCAACTCCTTCAAAAACATCTACTTTATTTTTA
>CAZWSP010000178.1:0-5227 GCA_964636585.1 uncultured Antarcticibacterium sp. | reverse complement strand
AACTACTTTTAATGAGATCATGAAAAATACTTCTGTACAGCAAGTGATCTACCTGAGTGGAATTGTGAATAATGAAGACCTTTCCAAACATCTTAAATCCAGGAAAAAGGTTGAAGACATTCTTTATAGTGGAACATTTAAACTCACTGTATTAAGAGCAGCTATAATTGTAGGTTCTGGAAGTTCATCTTTTGAGATAATTAGGGATCTCTGTGAAAAGTTGCCATTAATGGTCACACCAAGTTGGGTGAAAACCAAGTGCCAACCAATAGCAATAAGAGATGTGGTTAAATTTTTAACCGGAGTTATAGGCAAAGAAGAATGCTTTGATAAATCTTTTGATATTGGAGGTCCGGATATTGTATCCTATCGTGAGATGATGATGCAATATTCAGAAATTAGAGATCTTAAGTTATGGATCATCGATGTTCCTTTCTTATCTCCTAAACTTTCTTCCTATTGGTTATATTTTGTAACCTCAACATCCTATAAACTTGCCCGAAATCTGGTCGATAGTATGCGAGTAGAAGTGATCACTCAAGACACTAGACTGCAAGAGATACTAAATATAAAACCCATTTCTTACAAGAAAGCGATTCAACTGGCATTTTATAAAATAGAACAAAACCAAGTGGTTTCCAGCTGGAAAGATTCTATGAGCAGCGGAAGGTTTAGAAAAGATTTGAATAAATACATACAAGTGCCAACTTTTGGGTGTTTAAAAGATGCTCAATCTATTCAAATTGAAAATCCTGAAGAAGTACTACAACGTATTTGGGCTATTGGTGGCTCTACAGGATGGTATTATGGTAACTGGCTTTGGAAAATACGCGGCTATATAGACAAGCTCTTTGGAGGTGTTGGATTGCGCAGAGGAAGAACTCATTTACATCAGATAAATTCTGGGGATTCCTTAGATTTTTGGAGAGTTTTGTTGGCAGATAAAGAGGGAAGACGACTTTTACTTTTTGCTGAAATGAAGGTTCCAGGGGAAGCATGGCTAGAATTTGAAATTGACAATAAAAACATATTGCACCAAACGGCCACTTTTAGACCTCGAGGTTTATGGGGCAGACTCTATTGGTATGCAATGCTTCCTTTTCATTATTTCATATTTGAAGGAATGCTTAATAAGATCGCGAAAGGCTAAATAACACTTGTACTTACATTGAGGAATTTCAAGAACTACATCAATCATAATCTGTTATTAGTAGTTTCAGGATTGCTATTGATCTTAGTAGCGACAGGTATCTTTCTTTTCACAGAAGAATTCTATTTTTTTATTGAAAAAGCTTCGCTTTGGGTTAGGGAATGGTTTGGTAGTTTCTATCTGTGGCTTGGTTTAGGTTGTGTTGTTTTTCTAATTATTCTAGCCTTTAGTAAAGCAGGTAGAATAAGACTTGGTAATTCTCCTCCAGAATTCGACAGGTGGTCTTGGATAGCGATGTTGTATAGCGCAGGAATGGGAGCCGGAATTTTACTTAGAGGCGTGCAAGAACCTGTTTACATGTTCTTAAATCCGCCTATCCAAACGGGGGAATCAAACCAGATCATTGCTTTAGAATACACTTATTATCAGTGGGGTTTTACTGCCTGGGCTTTTTATGCTCTATTCGCAATTTTAGTTGGCCATTCTTTATTCGTACAGAAAAGAGATATAAGATTAGGGTCCAGTTTGCACTATTTTAAACGAATTAAACTTTTACCTTCAGGAATTAATCTCCTCACCATCTTAACTACTGTTGCTGGATTGGTTGCTGCAATTGGCCTGGGAACCACTCAAATTGAAGGAGGAATTGGACACTTATTGGGCAATTATTCTTACAATCTTGAACTCACACTTTTACTGGTTTTTATTATTTGCGTGATCGCCTTTATATCGGCTTATTCAGGAATTGAAAAAGGGATTAAAAGACTCTCCAACTGGAATATTTACCTCACTCTTATTCTCTTATTATTCGTTCTACTACAAGGAGATATATCGCTAATCTTTACAAATTTCTTCCAAGCAACCTACCATTACATTAGAGATTTTGTTCCCTTAAGTTTGGCTTTGGGTAATTATGATCCCGGAAAAGAATTTCTCACAGATTGGACCTATTATTATTGGGCATTCTGGTTAGCCTGGGCTCCATTTACCGGGATATTTATAGCCCGAATTTCCAAAGGGAGAACTATAAGGGAAATCATTCTGGGAGTCTTAATTATTCCTTCTATAGGAACATTTTTATGGTTCAGCGTTTTTGGAACCTCAGCTTTCAACTTGATAGAACAATGGGGAACTTATCAAAATGAATTTGGAAATGTGTTTACTTCTATGTTTGTGTTTCTCTCTAGCTATCCCTTAGCAATTTTCACTAATATTTTAGTGGTGATATTACTTATTAGCTTCTTGGTGACTTCGGTAGATTCTGCCATTTATGTTCTAAGCATGTTCACCGCGAAAGGAGATGAAAATCCGAAGAAAAAATTTAGACTTATCTGGGCAATAATCCTTTTGATATTTTCTGAAGCCATTATTGTTTTAGGAAACATTAAACCAGATAGCAACGTGCTTACCGCAATGCAAAAATTCCTGATCATTGCTTCGCTTCCTTTTGCATTTTTCACGGTTCTAATAATACTGCTACTTAGCCGAACTTTATTTAAACATGCACAAAAAAAGCAGCAAAAAGATGCTTGATCCTTCTACTGCTTTTTAAAATATTAATACTCTTTAAAAGAGTTTGAAATTAGTTTTTAGGCAAAAACACTTCAGCCATCATACATCTTGCACTTCCACCACCACAAGTTTCAATAGTATTTAGATCTGAACTTATTATCTCACAATGCTTTTCAATCGCTCTAATTTGAGCCACCGTTAAGCTTTTATGTGCAGTTTCGCTCATCACAAGATATTTCTTATTATTTGCGCCTTTTACTTGCAACATATTTCCCGCAAATTGATGAAGTTGAGCTTCAGTTATCATGATGATCTCTTTTCCATCTTGCTTCAAATGCTTTAGCACGCTTTTGCGTTCTTTGGCATCATCTATACAATCTGCACAGATAACAGCAAATTCTTCTGCAACACACATCATCACATTGGTGTGATAAATAGGTAATCTCTTTCCGTTTACATCCTGAAAAGCATGGAAGATCACTGGAGAATATTCAAAATCTTCACAGAATTCAATGAACAATTCTTCATCTGCTCTTTCAGAAAGTGCGCAATATGCTTTTCTGTTTATTCTATCCAGAATTAGCACTCCGGTACCTTCTAAATATACTTTTTCATCTTCTGCTTCCGTGTAATCTACAACTTCAGAAATTTTAAATCCTTTGGCTTCTAATACTTCAAAAAATTCCATGCGGCGTTCTCTTCTCCTGTTTTCAGCAAACATAGGATAAACAGCTGCTTTTCCATCTTGATGAAAGGAAACCCAGTTATTTGGAAAAATAGAGTCTGGGGTATCTAGTTCTTTCTTATCATTTACAACAACCACATTAACGCCTACAGCCTCAAGCTTGCTCACAAATGCATCAAATTCATGTTGAGCTTTCTGGTTTATTTCTTCATTTTGTATTTCAAGATCCTCCTGAAAATAATTATTTACAGCAGTTTCTTCATTCATCCTGAAACTTACAGGACGAACCATTAATACGGTATTGGTGATTTGTTCCATAATGTTTTTATTCTCTGATTAATGGCAAGGTGGTACATCTTAAAAGTCCTTCTTGCTTCGATATTTCGGCATAAGGCACTTCTTCTACGGTAATTCCCTGTGCTCTTAACCAAGTGTTTAGTCTGGTAAAATTCTTTTCTGAAATCACAACATCTTCAGAAATAGAGAAAATGTTAGAATTCATATTAAACATTTCTTCTCTGGTAATCTGAAATAAATTTTCTTCACCAAAAAGATTCACCAACCAATTATATTCTTCTTCAATTAAAAAACCATCTTTATAAATTATTGCCTTTCCTCTACCTACGGGTTGGAAACAACAATCTAAATGAAGCGCATTATCACGAGCTTCTGTATTCGATTTTTTAAGACTGAAAGAAACCACTTCTCTATCAGGGAAAAGCTCCTGTAATGCTTTAACACCTTTCATATTGGTTCTGGCAGTAATAAAACTCTTGTAATCTTCACCTTTGTACGTTCCAACCAAAATATAGTTCTTATAAGGCATTACATCGCCACCTTCTATATGTGCAGATTCTGGCATAGTCAGGATCTTAGCTGGATCTATCTGACTTAATACATGATTTATCGCCTCGATCTCTTCATCTCTATCTGGAAGAATATTGGCCTTCACAAATTTATCGTCTATCACAAAAGCGATATCTCGCGTAAAGATCTGATTGTAATCTTCTATGATTTTTGGTCTAAAAACCTTTATCTCGTACTTCTCAAAAACAGCCGCCACCGCTTCCATTTCTTTAACCATATCCTCTTCTATTGGATATGTACCCGCCTTAATGTGCTCTGCAGATTTAGGATCGTACGCATCCTTATATTCTGGAGTGCCTCCATTACTAACTGCAGTACCTAAAACAACCGCTTTTAAGCGTGCAGTTTCACTTTTAATATTCAATTTTAACATGGTAGGATATTTTGTGCAAATATAAAAAAAGCTTCATAGTGATATGAAGCTTTTTAATTTATAAACTTTTGAAATAATTATCTTTTATCTAGTTGTTTAAAACCTCTTAAAGATTCGCCTATATAAACTTGACGTGGTCTTCCAATTGGTTCTTTTCCTAAACGCATCTCTCTCCATTGAGCGATCCATCCTGGTAATCTTCCAACAGCAAACATTACTGTGAACATTTCTGTAGGGATTCCCATTGCACGGTAAATGATTCCTGAATAGAAGTCTACGTTTGGATATAATTTTCTTTCTACGAAGTACTCATCTTCTAAAGCTGCTTTTTCTAAACTTTTAGCGATCTCCAATATAGGATCGTCTACTCCAAGTTCAGCTAAAACTTCATCAGCGGCTTTTTTAATGATCTTCGCACGAGGATCAAAATTCTTATAAACTCTGTGTCCAAAGCCCATTAATCTGAAAGGATCTTCTTTATCTTTTGCTTTTGCAATAAATTTTGAAGTGTCTCCACCATCTTCTTTAATAGCTTCCAACATTTCTATCACTGCTTGGTTTGCCCCTCCGTGAAGTGGTCCCCATAATGCAGAAACTCCTGCTGAAATTGATGCAAATAAACCTGCTTGAGAAGAACCTA
>CAZWSP010000177.1:0-5321 GCA_964636585.1 uncultured Antarcticibacterium sp. | reverse complement strand
TGGGGAAACGCTTCAAGAACGGAAAAGATCTTTCTGGTGGGCAGTGGCAAAAAATTGCTATAGCTCGCGCCTACATGAAAGATGCAGAAGTTCTTATTTTAGATGAACCTACCTCTGCCTTAGATGCCAGAGCAGAAACCGAAGCTTTCGATAGATTTATAAAACTTACCGAAGGTAAAACTGCGGTGATCATCTCGCACAGATTTAGTACCGTAAGAATTGCAGACAGAATAATGGTATTAGAAAATGGCAATGTTTTGGAAATAGGTACTCATGAAGAACTTATGCAAAACGAACTCTTATATGCCGAGTTATTTAATCTTCAAGCGGCTGGTTATCAATAGATTCATAGTAAAATATAATTTTAACTGCCTAAACAATTTACGAATAGTGTAATCTTATTTACTGTTTGCTAATTACCCTTTGCTTTTATTTAAAAAATTCACAATTAAAAGAATAATATTTAAGTTTAAAGACGAAGTGTTAAATAACGCCATAAATTTTAACGTTAATTAACACATTTTTAATAACTTAGCTGAATAGTAACTCTACTAGTTCATTTTCCCCACTTGAAAATGACCATAATTTCCCCTCATAATTTATATCCCCAATTATTTATACCAGAATATATCATGGGTCTTTTTTAAGATCCTTAGTTATAGATTAAATAATTAATTAACCAATAAATTTTAAATTATGAGTATTCTAAAGAAAGTTAGATTATCTGCCTTATTATGTTTTTTCACAAGCCTTGTCTTCTCGCAGAATGACAATTATCAGCGATATATGGTGCATATGGATCCTGTTAAACCCGGAAAGGTTTCCGCTTATGAAAAAACAGCCGCCGATTTTGTGAAAATGTGCAAAGAGAATTCCTATGAAGAGGGATGGGCCACATTTGTAACCGAGGATAACGAATACATGTATCTCTCACCAATAAATAATTTTGCCGAACTGGATAAAAATCCAATGGCTGCGATGGAAGAAAAAGTGGGGGAAGAGAAATTCTCTAAGATCTTCGAGGATTTTAATAAAGCCTACGATTCCCACACCGATTTTATACTAGTGCTGGATAATGAATTAAGTTATATGCCAGATGGGATGTCTATAGTTCAAGAAGGAAAAGACTATCGGGAAAATACCAGATATTATTACGCGCCTCAAGATTACGAAAAAGCCTTGAACGTGGCTAAGGCCTTTAAAAAATTGTATTCAGATAAAAATTCTAAGGCTCACTACAGAGTTTACAGAAGTGGATTGGGTACAGATGGAAATTATTTCCTTGTGGCGTCTTCAGCAAAAAGTCCGCTAGAAATGGAACAGAATAGGATGGAAAATCAAAAATTGCTGGGGGAAGAAGCTCGTAAATTATTCAATGATCTTCAAGGAGTGATCTTAAAAGCGGAAACTGTAAGAGGGTATATGAGACCAGATCTTTCCTATTCACCTTCAAAATAATAGATAATATTAGCTTCTATTGAGTGATAATTCTACTAAAAAGGAATTATAAATATTTTAAAAGACTCTTTAAAAATTTAAACAAAATTAACCATCTAAATTTTAAAATTATGAAAACTATTTTCTACGGATTACTTCTAATGCCATTATTGGTTGTCTCACAAAACAACGCTGAGTATATGGTAGTGGAAAACGCCTTAATCGTTCCCAATGTTGCTAAGGTGTCTGAACTGGATGCAGGATTAGCAGCACACAATAAAAAATATCATAAAGAAGGGGCGTATGCCGCAAACATATTCTTTATCGCAAATGGACCAAATGCCGGAAGTTATATTTGGTCTATGGGACCACTTCCTTGGAGTGCAATGGATGAACGTCCAGAGTTGCAAGGACATGATGAAGATTGGAATAAAAATGTACTGCCATACATGATGCCGCAAGGAGAACAGCATTATTGGAAATTCAATTCTGAATTATCCAATTTTCCAGTCGACTTTACCATGAATAAATTACTAGTAGATTACTATGATATAAAAGCATTTCAAATGGATAAGGCTATGGCACTTATGAAAAAAATTCAAAAGGTCATGATGGATAAGTTTCCAAATGAAACTTATGGGATATATACCAATGAATTGCCAAGTACTAAAGAAGGAAAGGATCTAGCTTTGGTATCATTTTTTCAAAAATCTTCATGGATGGGAGACGATTGGAAATTTGCAGACAAGTATAATGAAGTACACGGAGCTGGCAGTTTTGCCAATTTTCTTAAAGACTGGGAAGCTGTAAGTGAAGGTAAACAATCTGAATTGTGGAACTTTAAACCTGCGCTTAGCGGAAATTCTGGAGAAGTGAAAGCTGTAAAATAATTTATTCGAAACTAAATTAAGATCCTCTAAGTCCTATTCAGGTATTTAGGGGATTTTATATTGAAGCTGCTTAAGTTTGATTAATTCTGCACAATTCATTTTTTACTTCAATTGAATAGATTTTTGCAAGAAAATTCGATAAATGCAGCTTTTATATTTCTCATAGCCTTTAAGATTAAGTATTTTAGCAGGAATAAAATCAAATAATTTTGGCATCTAAAAAACCTAAGCAGATCACTCCATTAATGAAGCAATACAATGCCATCAAGGTGAAATATCCAGATGCTTTATTGTTATTTAGAATTGGAGATTTTTACGAAACTTTTGGAGAAGATGCCATTAGAACTGCTAGGATCCTAAATATTGTTCTCACTAAAAGAGGGAATGGAAGTGAAACCGAAACTGCTTTGGCCGGATTCCCGCATCATGCGTTGAACACCTATTTGCCTAAGCTAGTAAAAGCGGGTCTTCGGGTTGCAATATGCGATCAGTTAGAAGATCCGAAACTCACAAAAACCATTGTAAAAAGAGGTGTTACCGAGCTGGTGACTCCGGGAGTTGCAATGAATGATGAGGTGTTGAGTAGCAAGAGCAATAATTTTTTATGTGCTGTTCACTACGGAAAGAAATTGATGGGAATTTCATTTCTGGATGTTTCTACGGGTGAATTTTTAACCGCTCAGGGTTCTGCAGAATATATAGACAAGTTGCTTCAAAATTTTGGACCTAGTGAAGTGCTAATTCAGAAAAATTATAAGAAAGAATTTACCAAGACCTTTGGGGATAGCTTTCACTGTTTCTATTTAGAAGACTGGGTTTTTAAGCTGGATTACGGGTATGAATCCTTGAATGATCATTTTAAAACCAATTCCTTAAAAGGTTTTGGGGTAGATCATCTTGCTGAAGGTATTATTGCTTCAGGAGCCATTCTTTATTATCTGGGAGAAACACAGCATCATAAATTGGAGCACATAGCTTCATTACAGCGTATTGCTGAAGAAGAGTATGTTTGGATGGATCGTTTTACCATCCGTAATTTAGAATTATACAATTCAAATGCTCAAAATGCGGTCACTCTTCTTGAGATTATAGATAAAACAATTTCTCCAATGGGAGGAAGAATGATGAAGCGTTGGTTAGCCTTGCCGCTTAAGAATGCTGAAAAGATTAAAGCAAGGCATCAGGTTGTTAGCTATTTTATTCAGAATAAAGAGGAGCTAGAACAACTTCAGAAACAGATTAAAAGAATAAGTGATCTGGAACGATTGATCTCTAAGGTTGCAACCGGAAAGATTTGTCCGCGAGAAGTTATTCATTTAAACAACTCTTTAGATGCCATTCTGCCTATCAAGAAATTGGCAATGAATTCCAAGGAAGAATCATTAAAAGTGCTTGGAGATAAATTGCAGAGTTGTGATGTACTTAGAGCTAAGATTAATGAAATGTTGCATGAGGAAGCTCCTGTAAATATTGTAAAAGGAAATACCATAGCAAAAGGATTTCATTCAGAATTAGATGATCTAAGAAATATCGCTTTTTCGGGGAAAGATTATCTAAATGATATGTTGGAACGCGAGAGTAAAGCTACTGGTATTACCTCTTTAAAAATAGGCAGTAATAATGTTTATGGGTATTATATAGAAGTTAGAAATAGCCATAAGGACAAAGTGCCGGAAGAATGGACGCGCAAGCAAACCTTGGTGAATGCGGAGCGATATATCACGGAAGAGCTTAAAGTATACGAAGGAAAAATATTAGGTGCAGAAGAGAAGATCTTGCATCTGGAACAGGATCTTTTTGCTGGTCTTGTAGATTGGTTAAGAGATTACATCCAGCCGGTGCAACAAAATGCGCGATTAATTGGACAGTTAGATTGCTTATCTTCTTTTGCGCAACAAGCAGTTCTTGAAAATTATAATAAACCGGAAATAGACGATTCTACAGAACTGGAGATCAAGAACGGAAGGCATCCGGTTATAGAAAAACAACTTCCGCATGGGGAGCAATATGTTACTAACGATGTTTTTTTAGATAGAGAAACCCAACAGATCATTATGATCACCGGGCCTAACATGAGTGGTAAATCTGCTATTTTAAGGCAAACAGCGCTTATTGTATTGCTAGCACAAATGGGAAGTTTTGTGCCTGCAGAAAGCGCAAGAATAGGATTGATAGATAAGATCTTTACGAGAGTAGGAGCAAGCGATAACATATCTATGGGAGAATCTACTTTTATGGTAGAGATGAATGAAACTGCCAGTATCTTAAATAATATCTCTGAACGCAGCTTGGTGTTGTTAGATGAGATTGGAAGAGGTACCAGCACCTATGATGGTATTTCTATAGCTTGGGCCATTACAGAGTATCTGCATGAGCATCCGGCGCATCCTAAAACCTTATTCGCAACCCATTATCATGAATTGAATGAAATGGGTGATATTTTTTCTAGAATCAAGAATTACAATGTTTCTGTAAAGGAATTAAAGGATACCGTTTTATTTCTTCGGAAATTGATTCCCGGAGGAAGCGCACACAGTTTTGGGATACATGTTGCTAAAATGGCTGGAATGCCACAACAGGTTATAAGTAGAGCCAATAAGATCTTGAAGAAGCTCGAGAAATCTCATAAAATGGAAGATTCTGGAGATATTTTAAAAAATTCTGCTGAACAAGAGATGCAACTAAGTTTTTTCAATCTGGATGATCCTTTGCTTCAAGAATTAAAAGAAGAACTCTTGCATATTGATATTGATACACTTACGCCAATAGAAGCATTAATGAAGCTAAACGAAATAAAGCGAATGCTTTCTGGGAAACAAAAAGCTCGCATTTAAAGGCGATAATTTTGTAAAAAAACCTTTGGTATTATAAGAATTGTTTTAAATTTGCAACCGCAATAAGAAATTATTGCTGTTCGGGAAACCGGAAAACGTTCAGACAAATTGCGAAAATAGCTCAGTTGGTAGAGCGCCACCTTGCCAAGGTGGAGGTCGC
>CAZWSP010000176.1:0-5499 GCA_964636585.1 uncultured Antarcticibacterium sp. | reverse complement strand
AAGAACGCGTCCCTACTCCACGCTACTTGCCTTAACCAAGACCGTTGGCAAACATTAAACGAATGCGCAATTACAAAAATGTTAATTATACAAAACCGATTGAATTGTTCGGTTTGTTATTTTCTTCTATGATTTTATTTTATGTTGCCCTAATAATTTCTAAAGGTTTTTTAAGTAGCGCTTTTACTATATTTCTATTTTCAATTGGAATTTCACTTATATATTTCTTTATAATTAAAAAACATATAATTAAATCAGCAGACTTCAAACTGACTTCAAATAAATTAGAATGGAGCAATAAAAGCGTTGAATTTGAAAATGGGAATAGCTATAAAATTCACAGAATGAAAGGAGCTGGAATAAAACTAAATTTAAAAAACGGACAGACAAAAAGACTAAGCTCAAATAGTACTTTCTGCAACTCAGAAACATTCGTTGAATTAATTCATGAATTGGATAATATTCTAATGAAATATAACAATGGAAAAATAATCAGAAGAGACTCCTTAGCGGAGACTAAATTTGGAACGTATTTAATTATATTTTTTAGTTTTTTGATTGGAGTATTATTAATTCATTCACTCTGGACTGATAAGGAAATGAACTTAGCTAGTTGGAGTCTGATAATTACAGCATGGATAACATTACTAAGTGGATTTATTATCAGGAAGTAACGTTTGCCAACATCGGTTAAGCGCAAATAGCGGGCATTCTGGTGAAAAGTATTATTTTAGAGACCATGTAAAAATCAACTAAGCCGACAAGAACGTGTCCCTACTCCACGCTACTTGCCTTAACCAAGACCGTTGGCAGCAAGCAAAAACTAAAAATGATTTTAAAAATTTAAAATATTGATTATGAAAACTAAACTAAAAACATCTGCTAAACTTATTCTTATCTTTTCCTTTTTGATTCTAATAGGATGTAATTCTAAGAATGAACAAAATGATGATTCTGCAACAAAAAATATTGTTGTTTTAGTGAAATATAAAACTCAACCTAATAAAGAAGTTGAGGCAGTTTCTGAATTAACCAAATTAATTGAAAAAGTAAAAAAAGAGCCTCATTTTATAAATATAAAGCTTCACGTTGATCCAAACGACGGGTCAAATATTTTACTTTATGAGGAGTGGGACGACGAGACTTATTATAACACAAAACATATGGAGACTACTCATTTACAGAAATTTATCACAGATTCTAGAAACTTTTTAAGTGGCCCACCAGAAATATCTTTTTGGAAAATCGAAAGTGAGATTAAACAATAATGCCAGCTGCCAACATCGGTTAAGCGCAAATAGCTGGCATTTCAGTAAAAAGTGATATTTTAGAGACCAAGTAAAAAACAACTAGGCCGACAAGTTCGCGTCCTTACTCCACGCTACTTGCCTTAACCAAGACCGTTGCCCACAAGCAAAACCGAAAAATGAAGAATATTCCGTTTTTACTTATATATAGCAGAATATTGATTGGAATTTTAATCGGAATTTTAGCTTTTTATAAAATTGAAAATTATTCAATTTGGATTGTTATTTTGATGTCACTCGGATTAATCACTGACATATTTGACGGAATAATTGCTAGAAAGCTAAATGTTTCGACTGAGAAATTACGGATATGGGATTCTAATGTTGACCAATTCTTTTGGTTAATTGTAATAGGTTCGATATTCTATTTGAACATAGATTTTATAAAAGAAAATATTCTGTGGATAGCAATAATTGTTTCTCTTGAGATTCTATGCTATTTAGTGAGTTACTTTAAATTTAAAAAATCAATTGCTACACATTCCATACTTGCGAAATTTTGGACATTAGCACTGCTAGGATTTTTAATTGACTTAGTACTTAATGAAACAAGTTATATACCTTTTATGATATGTATTGTTTTAGGAATACTCTCGAGAATTGAAATAATTCTAATAATTTTAAAACTCAAAAATTGGACAACTGATGTGCCATCTATTTTTGCTGTTTCTAATATTAATCAAGGAATTAAGATTAAAAAGAACAAATTATTTAATAGTTGATAAGAAAATGCCAGTGGGCAACATCGGTTAAGCGCAAATAGCGGGCATTCCAATGAAAAGTGATATTTTAGACACCAAGTAACAAACAACAAAGCCGACAAGAACGCGTCCCCACTCCACGCAACTTGCCTTAACCAAGACCGTTACCTGCAAGCAAAAAAAACCGAATGAAGAAAACAATCCTACTTATTTTATTGACAATTTCAATTACTTCTTGTAAAGGTCAAGAGGAAATTGATTTTAAAGTTGGTTACTTACCAAATTACAATTACACGCTAACCCAAAAACAGATTTCGGAAAACAATGTAAAATATATTGCATCGGACGAAATACTGCAAAATTTAAAAAATAACGAAATTGAAAACCCAACTATAACGAAAGATACAAGTCTTTTAAAAAGTGTTTCTAAAACAGGAAAACTAAAAGGAAACGAATTTCCGATTGACATAGAATTGTTAGAATCAAATAATCCGACTTTAGTTAGCGGAACAAAATTTTTCGGAAAATCAATTGATGGAAAAACTAAAATCGATTCTATTTATTCCTTGACAAGGACATAAGATAAAAAGAAAACACTTCTTCCAGCTATGCAATCAATGATGAATCAAATAAAGTATCCGAATAGAAAAATTAAAGTTGGCGAAAGTTTTGAGCAGAAAAACCCAATGTCAATGCCAATTGCAGATGTGACAATTGAAATGGAAATTAATTCATTTTACACTTTGAAAAAAGTAGAAAACGGAATTGGATATTTTAACCTTGACCAAGTCTATACAATAAAATCAGCAACTAAAGATTATGAAATGGAATTGGACGGAACTGGAAAAGGACAAATAGACTATGACATTGAAAAACAATTCTTCACTAAATTCTATCTAGAAATGGAAATGAATTTAAAAACGGAATTAGAAGTATTTAGCGTAGAATTGCAAACGAAAAGTATAACTGACCAAACAACTGAAATAATAAAAGCCAGCAGGTAACATCGGTTAAGCGCAAATAGCGGGCATTTGAACAAAATGTGATATTTTAAGACACCAACTAACAAAACAACAAAGCCGACAAGAACGCGTCCCTACTCCACGCTACTTGCCTTAACCAAGACCGTTGTAGCCAATAACCTCAGATGCTCAAGACTTTAATATCATAAAGTAACCAATATTAATTTCAGATTTTTTATATAAAATTCATTAATACAATACCTAAATTAGAATGTTATAAAATTTGAAATTAATAATTGAACTTATACGGAAAAAATTATATTTGATAAGTTCAAAATTACCGACACATTATATTGTTAGAGCATTAAAATCGACCTTTTAAAAAATGAACAATAAAACTGACTTTGATCCAAATATATTAGAATTTGAAAATTCACTCACAAATATTGGTCTGCATTCTGCACTTAAGTATTTAAACAGTAGAACTCCGCACAGATTTACTGGAGTTTATAAATACGACGATCCTACCTTACGAAATTTAGTACTTTATGATTCTTATCATCCTGAACTATTAATAGGAGAAGATGCGCCTATGGTAGCTACATATTGCTCTTTAGTGAAATCTCATGAAAAATTAGAAATAAATGATTCATTAGAGGATAAGCGAGTTAAGGGTATAATTATTACTCCTGTTATATCTTATTGCGGTGTACTTATAAGAGATAATGAAGGTAATCCATTTGGAACTGTCTGTCATTTTGATATGAAACGATGTCAAGAAAGGTTTTCAGATTTCAATTTAATGGAAGAAGCAGCAAAACTTATTTTTAATAAACTTGAAAAATAGTTAATTTAAAATAGCATTATTTGTAGTTATATTGATATTTCATCTGATTTTAGATTTAAAGTAAAGTTTTAATACAGTTTACTGGCTACAACATCGGTTAAGCGCAAATAGCGGGCATTCTGGTGAAAAGTGATACATTAGATCCCAAGTAAAAAACAACTAAGCTGACAAGAACGTGTCCCTACTCCACGCCACTTGCCTTAACCAAGAACGTTGCCATTAATTTTTCTAGACAGAAAAAAGACAAACTATGCTTGATAAAATGAATATCTTAGTTATTGATAATTTGAAATTAGATTTAAGTAAAGAAAGGTTTTATGGTTCGAAAATATAAGTCAAAAGTATCTTACGGATTATTGATTGCGGTAAGCTTGATAATGTTTGGACCTTTAATGTTTAAACTTTCTGACTATACCCTGAATACACAAAGAATATTAGGAATTCTATTATTGCTTGTCACCTTTGCTTTAATTCTACATATATTTTTGACAACTATATACACAATTGACAATGACAAACTAAAAATTAAGAGCGGATTCTTTTCTTATAAACCGATTGAGATTTCTGAGATTAAAAAAATAACAAAAACCACTAATATTATTTAGTCGCCTGCACCATCATTTGACAGAATTGAAATCCAATACGGGAAATTTAAAAGTATCATATTATCGCCAAAGGATAAATTGAACTTTTGTAAAGATTTAAATGAACTTAATCCCGAGATAAAGATTGTTCTAAATTGACATTTATTCAGGATATAAATTATTTAGGCTATCTGACAATAGGTTTAATTTCAACATTTCGTTACAAAAAACTAAAGGCAACATCGGTTATCGCAAATACGCTGGCATTTAGTTAAAAGTATTATTTTAGTAATCAAGAAAGAAATAGTTTAGCCGACTTTATCACGTATATAAACCCGCTTCTTGCTTTAACCAAGACCGTTGGGTGCAATTAAAAAAATTCGTTTACAGAATTATAAATACATTGAAAATTAATTAAAACTATATTATGACAAAAAAATTCTTAACAATTATTGCAATCCTGTTTTCTTTTAATATGATATTAGGTCAAAATTTAGACTTAAAAAAAATTCCTAATGATGACTATATTAACCAAGCTAAAATAATTTCCAAAACTTTCTTTGAAAATTTAAAAAATAAAGAACACAAAAGTAATGCTGATTTTATTGTTAAAAGCATAGGTAGTACATGGGATGAATCTAAAAAAATCTCTGAGAGAAATAGCTACTTAAGTAAATTTGAAATTATAAGTATGAAACCACCAATGGGGGTTTACGGAGATCTAAATGGTTATGATTTGATAGAACAAGGATTTTTAAAAGGTAGTGATCGATATTTCAGACATACCTATTTAGGATATTTTGAGGATAGTTTTTTATTATTTGAATTTCGATTTTATGCCAAATCTGACGGAAAAGTTTCATTACATTATATCGGCTGGAGTGAAAACAATCCATTTGAATATATGAGCACCTCAGATATGTTACTACCGAGATATAATTAAAACTGCACCCAACATCGGTTAAACGCAAATAGCGGGCTTTCTGGTGAAAAGTGCTATTTTAATCATCAAGTAAAATAACAACAAACCCGACAAGAAAGAGTCCCTACTCCACGCCACTTGCCTTAACCAAGACCGTTGTAAACAATATTTATATG
>CAZWSP010000175.1:0-5501 GCA_964636585.1 uncultured Antarcticibacterium sp. | reverse complement strand
AATTTCAGGTGTCATAACCCCCCCTGGAGCCCATTTCCCCAATAATGCTTCAAAGATCCAGAAAGATTGTTCTGGCCATGCTAATTGCATTCTAAAAAGTACAGACATTGCTATACCTATGATACCCATTAATAGTCCAGTAATAAGATATTGCTTAGCAATCATCTTATGATCTGTACTAAAAATATATGTTGTTATAAAGGTTTGCTTATGATGATGGTCGTGTCCATGGTCATCATGTGCGTGAGCTACCGGTGCGTGTCCTACTGCTGACATATCTCTAAATCTTTACTTTTTAATTGTTCTTTTTTTCAACTACTGCTACTTCTTCAGTTTCATCTACAACTTCTTCAAGATCTGCAGGAATATCTTCCTTCACTTCTTGTTGTGAAGCCATAGTTTCTCCAAATGTTTGCTGTTCTTTTATCCATGCATTATAGTCTGCTTCACTTTCTACAACTATCTTCATTTGCATGTTATAATGTCCTTGCCCACAAATCTTGTTACATAACAAGTAGTATTCAAATTCGTAAGAATCTAAAGGCAATTCACCAGCGGCCATTAATTCTTTAGTCTTATCTTTTCTAATCTCGTTAATCCTTCCAACTTTCTCCACCATGTATTCACTATTCCTCATTTCTTCTGAAGTAATAGTAGGTGTAAATCCAAATTGAGTAATCATACCTGGAACAACGTTCATTTGAGCTCTAAAGTGAGGAAAATACGCTGAGTGTAAAACATCCTGAGATCTAAACTTGAACAATACAGGTCTTCCAACTGGTAAATGAAGCTCTGTTGCAATAACATCATCATTCCCATAAGAATCACTTTCGTCTACCCCAAGTTGGTTAACTCCTTGAATAAAACGAACATTCGCTTTACCAAGGGTATTATCATCTCCAGAGTATCTTGCTCTCCATGCAAACTGATATGCATAAACTTCAATAACTAAAGGATCTTCCTCTTCGTTGATATTCATAATATCAGACCAAGTGAACAAGCCATAGATAATTAATCCAGCTAGAACAATTACTGGGATAATTGTCCAGATAAATTCTAGTTTATCGTTATCTGCATAGAATAAGGCTTTTTTACCTTTTGCCCCGCGATACTTGTAAGCGAACCAGTGTAATAATCCTTGTGTTAATACTTGCACGAACATGATAAGTGCAATAGAGATAAACATTAAGGTATCTACTTCACTACCGTGTGCAGATGCAGCTTCGGGCAAATAGAATTTGCTATAGTGCCAGAAACAATATATAGAAATAACATATAGAAAGATCACAAACATGAGCATTAGATACCCATTTATCTTATTGTCTCTTTCATTCGCAACTTGAGATGAATCTGTATGACTGCCGCGAGATAATTCAAATATCTTGGACATTTGCCATACAGTTACGGCAAAAAGTGCTATTACAATGATTACTAAAAATACAGTCATTTTTTTATTTCTTCTTTAAACAATCTTTTTATTAATAATGAAAATGTTTACTCTCCTTAATAAACGGATTGCGTTTAGGTAATAAAGGAGCTTTAGAAATTCCATTAAATACTACAAATACAAACAATCCTGCGAATAACAGCAATGCACTTATTTCAGGAATACCTATAAACCATGATTCACCAACTGTAGAAGGCATAACCATTACAAAAATATCCAAATAATGACCGCAAAGAATAATTATTCCGGCCATAATTACGAACAAATTGATTCGCTTATAGTCACTGTTCATTAAAAGCAACACTGGGAACACAAAGTTCATTACCACCATTCCAAAGAACGGTAACGTGTAATCATCTATTCTAGTAATAAAATATGTTACTTCTTCAGGAATATTCGAGTACCAGATAAGCATAAATTGTGAGAACCAAAGGTAAGTCCAGAAGATACTGAAACCGAACATGAACTTAGCTAAATCGTGGATATGAGAATCATTTACGTATTCTAAATATCCTCTAGATTTTAAATAAATAGATACCAAAGCGATCATAGTTACCGCAGAAACTATCATACTTGCAAAAACGTACCATCCAAATAATGTACTAAACCAGTGTGGATCTACACTCATGATCCAATCCCAAGACATCATAGATTCTGAAACCAAGAAGAATACCAAGAAACCTGCAGCTAGTTTAAAATTAGTTTTGTGTAGTTTATCATCTGTAGCTTCATCTAATCTTAAAGAATTTCTTCTCAATAAATATCTAAAGAAGTTCCATCCAGCTATATAAATTGCTGCTCTAATTAAGAAGAAAGGCACATTCAAATATGCTGTTTTATTCTGAATGATCTCATCATGTGCAACTACTTCCGGATCCATCCAGATAAATAGGTGGTTGAAATGGAAACCAGATAATGCAAGAAGTATAAACACAATGATACTTCCTGGTAATAGATAAGCGGTTATTCCTTCCATTACTCTAAAAAGTACCGGAGACCATCCTGCTTGTGCAGCATTCTGGATAGCATAAAAAGCTAAAGCTCCTAAAGAGATCATAAAAAAGAAGAATGCAGCAATATAAACGGCAGCCCATGGCTTATTTTGTAATTGGTGCAATAAATGCTCGTAATGTTCATTATCGTGTCCTGCTTCTTCTCCGTGAGAGGCTTCGGCAGTTGATGTCTCACCATGCTCTTCAGCAATAACGTGATCATCTTCTGCATGCTCAGGATTTGCAAGATGTATATCGTTTTCTACAACTGCAACTTCTTCAGAATCATGGTGCTCACTTGCAGCCATCATTTCCTTTACATCTTCTATAGTATCTGGGGCAGCGATAAAGGCATAAATAAGGCCTAAAGCACCAACAATCATAAATATAATTGCCGTTAATTTTAATCTACTTGATAGCGTGTACATATTAATATATCTAAGTGCAGTTATTTTTAGTTTGTACTTTCTTCGTTCTCTGTTTTAGCATCGGCTCCTAAGATAGTAGCATCTGCGTTCACAGGAGGAATTAGATCTTTCTTTACGGTAGCCGTATCACTTTCGAATGTTCTTTCTGGCGCTCCTGTAAGAGTTCCTTTAAGCTTCATTACATAGTGATCTATTTGCCAACGCTCTTTGATGGTAGTTTGAGATGCGTAAGAACCCATAGAGTTCAATCCGAAATACATTACATGGTATGCACTACCTTCTGTAATTGCTCTTCCAGCATCATCATAACTTGGTACCCCTAAGATCTTTTCACGTTCTACTAGGATCCCTTTTCCATTACCTTGATCTCCATGACAAACAGCACAATAAATTGTATACAATTGTTGTCCTGCTGCAAGATTTTCTTCTGTATAAGGTAAAGGGTTTTTCAACTCGGCTTTTGCTTGCGCATAACCTTCATTGGTATTCTCGTACATGTACGGAGACCAACCTCTAGGAATAGTTCCTTCTACAGGAAGTTTCGCTTCTTGACCATTCTCAAACACATCATATTCACCATAAGCTTCATAAGAAACAGGCGCATACATATCTGGGAAATATTGGTAGTTAGGCTTGTCCTTATTAAAACAAGAGGTAGCCGTAACAACAACCAAGAAAAGGACTATAGATTTTTGAAATAAACTTTTCATTCTGTTTATTTAATTTACAATTAATTTAATTTCTAGAGCACCTGTATCATATAAGAACTTAGAAAGACTCTCTACATCATGATTGGCTGCATCAATTTCCATTAAGAAATGATCATCGGTAGTTCTTACATCTGGATTCTCTGCAGTTTTAAATGGCCATAATTTACTTCTCATATAAAAAGTAATAACCATAAGGTGAGCTGCAAAAAATACCGTTAATTCAAATATAATAGGCACGAATGCAGGTAAATTCTGCAAAAAACTGAAGCTAGGCTTTCCTCCAATATCTTGAGGCCAGTCTGCGATCATTATAAAATTCATCATTAGAATAGCTACAGCCATTCCTATTAATCCGTAGATAAATGAAGCAATTGCCAAACGCGTAGGCGGAAGCCCCATTGCTTTATCTAGCCCGTGAACTGGGAATGGTGTGTAAATTTCGGCGATGTGATAACGAGCGTCACGAACTTGCCTAACGGCTTGCAACAGCAAATCATCATCGGTATAAATAGCGTGTATTACTTTTGATGCCATCCTAATTAATTATTATTATTAAGTTTTATTGCCTGAGCTGCCCAATCTTCTCTCATAGTTTCCTGTGGGAAGTTTTCGATAAGCTCATTCAACAATTCAAAATCTGTAGTTTCCAATCTGCTTACTTGAGAGAAGGTATAAATACCAACCTGATGTAAACGTTGTTGTAACATTGGTCCAGTCGCTTTAAGTTTTGTAAGATCGTCTGAGTTTTGCACCGCAGGATCATAAATTCCAATTCTTGAAAGCATTTGGTCTAATCTATCTTTTTGTACTTCAGAAGATGTTAAAGCATCTGCATTCACAGTTGCAACATGATCACGATTACCTGAAGTTGAATCCATTCTATTATGCAATCCGTGTGCTTCATTTGAAGCCGGTTCTGCCATAAATGCAGTATTACGGTGATCTGCATGGTCTCCATGTTCTGCGCGCAATCTCTTGTACATTGCACCAGATGATTTCAAAATCGTTTTTACCTCTGCTTGTGCGATCACTGGGAACGAACGAGCATATAATAAGAACAATACAAAGAAGAACCCGATAGTACCAATAAAGATTCCTATATCTACAAATGTTGGTGAGAACATCGTCCAAGAAGATGGCAAGTAATCACGGTGCAATGAAGTCACAATAATTACAAAACGTTCAAACCACATCCCAATGTTTACCACAATCGAAATAAAGAAAGAAAACATAATACTTCTTCTTAACTTAGGAAACCACATGAATTGTGGGGAGAACACGTTACAAGACATCATTGCCCAATAAGCCCACCAGTAAGGTCCAGTTGCTCTGTTAAGGAATGCGTATTGTTCGTACTCTACTCCAGAATACCATGCAACAAACAGCTCTGTAATATATGCACAACCAACTATAGAACCCGTGATCATGATCACGATGTTCATTAATTCGATGTGTTGTATTGTAATATAATCTTCAAGATTAGACACTTTTCTCATAATGATCAAAAGTGTGTTTACCATTGCAAAACCAGAGAATACCGCACCAGCCACAAAGTATGGAGGGAAAATAGTGGTATGCCAACCAGGAATTACAGAGGTAGCAAAGTCAAAAGATACAATGGTGTGTACAGAAAGTACCAATGGAGTTGCTAAACCTGCAAGTACCAAAGAAACTTCTTCGAAACGTTGCCAGTCCTTTGCACGTCCACTCCATCCAAAAGATAGAATTCCATAAATACGTTTATTAAAAGGAGTGATCGCTCTATCTCTAATCATTGCAAAATCTGGAAGTAAACCTGTCCACCAGAAAACTAACGATACAGATAAATAAGTAGAAATTGCAAATACATCCCAAAGTAATGGAGAGTTAAAGTTTACCCATAAGGAACCAAACTGGTTTGGTATAGGTAATACCCAATATGCCA
>CAZWSP010000174.1:0-5548 GCA_964636585.1 uncultured Antarcticibacterium sp. | reverse complement strand
AATCGTTTGTAGAAAAGCCCATTTTTTGTGCGGCTTCTAACATGGATTGCATAAAATAAAACACATAAGCCGGCCCACTTCCAGATATTCCTGTAGAAGCATCTATAAAATTCTCACTAGACACTCTTATAGATTCTCCTGTTGTGTCTAAAAGATTTCTTACCATAGAAGTTCAATTCTAGAAACCTCTTTAGATTCAGTATAAGAAGTAACTCCTTTTCCTACTTGCGCAGGAAGATTAGGCATCGCTCTTATTACTTTTTTCACATCCAAACTAGTCTGAATGGTTTCTATAGTAACACCAGCCATTATAGAGACAGAGATTTGCTCTTTATTAATAAGTGGTTTAATCTCGCTGAACAGCACATCTGAATGATATGGTTTTACAGCTAGAAATACTACATCTGCCTGTGGAAGGCAATCTTCAATTTTGTCGTAAACATTAAAGTGGGAATGTTCTTTTAAGGATGCTATTAATTCTTCTGATTTGTCATAGATCATCAATTTGTGTCTGTTCAAAAGAAAGGATTTGGACATGCCTTCTGCGTACGTTAATCCCATGTTTCCTCCTCCAATAACTAATATTCTCATTTTCTTGTTTTTCGTTAAATGATTTTTAGCCGAAATTTAGTTCGGCCCATTTCTACGATATAGGGTGCAAAGACCATACTAGCCTCGGCAAATAAGAATTTTGTTATAGAATAGTTAATTACTGAAGCTAAGGGGAAAGGTTATGTTGCATTTAAAAATGTCTCAGCTATAATTTTTGAATGTGAGAATGTTTTGTTTAGCAATAATAGATAATCCGTGTAAACAGCTATAAATAATGGCCTTACGGAGTGTTTTGGAGTTTTGTAAGATTGATTAATTATTCAATTAAATGCATCACAATAAGTAGATGTGTAAATTGTAATGAAGATAAAATTCAATTTTAACCTAAATTATAATAATAAATCAAGTTTTTAGAAAGTTGCGCCAATCTGGCAATTATGCGTTAATATGGCAGAACTTCTTAAAATAAACGGAACATCCTGTTAATGCATAATCCTACCCTTATACAGCCATTCGCAATTTATTGGTGCAAAATCTGAACAGATCTGATTGAAAACTGTTGAATTTCATTAAAAGCAATTCTAATTTCTTATCTAATTTTTTATGTTCAGAGAAGTAAAAAGATTCACAAGAAATATCTTCGCATTCCAACATTCCATTAAGATCATTTTTATGATTGCTAATGGCTTGATGTAAATCAATTTTATCGCTTTTTAAACCTTCAAGGATACTGGCAAAATTGAAAAGTTCTTCGTAGAGATTGGGGATCTCTCCACTAAAAATATCTGCTGTTAAAAATTGACCGAGAAAGGTAAGTTCTTCAGAACTGGTATAAAGTTGTTTATCCCATTCTCTGGTGTCTTGTAAAAGTTCTTCAACGTTTTTTTCGTTCGCAGAACCGCTGTTTCTAATTAAAGTTGTCATATTGGTAGGTATAAGAATTTTATTCTTCAAATGTCTATTAAAGATAGCGCATTTCGAATTTATTTACAAGCAAATTATTTATCAGTTTTATTAGTAAACAGGTGTTTAATTAATTGTAATGATTTGGAGATTAAATAATTAAACCAGTATTAAAAATATTGATGAATAGTTAAAATATGGCCATCTACTAAATGAATTCTTTTAAAAAAAACGAAAGCAGGAAACCTAAAGTTCCTGCTTCCTTAAAAGATATTAAGTGCGCCTATGTAACCTTAACGAATATCAGAGATGTTAACTAAATAACATTCGATAATTCTGGCCAATGAAGCCTTTAATATCTTCTGTTTTGATCTAACCCTATAAAAACTGCTACTCAACTTTTATAATACTAATTTAAGTGATGGACCTTAAATTAAAAATGATATTCATCAGTTATTGAAAATTTAACAAAATATAATCTACTGTAAATCATTATTTTATCTGAATTAATCTGTCTTTATCTATCACGTTTATCGCTCTGCCTTTAACAGCAATCAACTTATCATTTTTTAAAATTCCGAGACTTCTTATTAGGCTTTCTGGAGAAATCCCAGCAACGCTTGCTAGATCATTTCTAGAAAGTGTAATTGGTTTGGAGTGATCTTGCAAAACATTATCTGCTAAATGTATAAGTGTTTTACTGGTTTTTTTAAGGACAGAAGCATAAGCCATGTCTAATAAATGCGTTTTAAGGCTGATAATATTTTCAGACAATAATTCTATAAACTCTAAACTAAGTTCATTGTTTTTTTCTAGAAGATCATGGAAGGATTTAATGGAAAATTTGAAGATGGAAGTATCCTTTAAGGCCATTGCCGATTCTGGTGAAAATATTGTTTTATTTACAGTATAGATTCCGAAGAGATCGTTCTTTTTAAAGATGCCTGTGATTAGCTCTTTCCCATATTCCTCCATTTTATAAGTCTTTACTAAACCTTTTTCCACTAAATATATATGTGCATTGCTACTTTGGTTTTTATAAATTATGCTATCCTTTTCAAACTGAAAATTTTCAGAGCTTATGCTAATTAATTCCTTTAGCTGCTCTATGCTTTTAATATTGTTTCCTAGTCGCTGCTCTTCGGAAATTTTATTAAATGTGGTAGTTTCATTTTTTTTTAGTTGGCTTTTTATTTCTTCTATAAGTTGATAATAGTTTAAAGGAGTACTCAATACTTTATCTTCTTCTACAGAAAAATCTTTCCATTCCCCATCATTGGTAATAATTAGAAAGGGGAAATTAACCACAGGTTCAGAACTTATTAGGTTTTTAAAATTAATGCTCTCACTAAGTTTAGGTGACGAGCAGTTTATAACTATTAATTCTACAGGATGTTTTTTAAGAATTTTTTCCAGCTGCAACAAGTTACTACAGCTTATAAGCTCCATATCATGCTTTTTTAGAAAGGAGGTCATGATTTTTACTTGTTGGATATTTTTATCTAAGAGTAGAATAGTATTCATAGAAGTTTCCGAATTAAAATGTTGATAACCGTTAGGGGATTACTGGGAATAAAAAGCCAATTTTTTATAAATAAACTAAAATTGGAAGGGGAAAGGATTAAAGTATAATTAAAATGATGAGAAAAATTATTATCTCAAATTAAAATGCTGGTATTACTAATACTAAATATACAATGAATTTGAATCGACTATTTATAAAATTCAAAATTTAACTATCTGAAATTAAGTAAATTAAGAAATAATTAATACTATTTCATAAAGTTTAGTTTTCTTCTTAAAATATGATAAATTTCATTTTATGCACATACAATTTTGTTTAAATTAGAATGTTATTATCATATAAAATTCACCCTACAAATTAAGAACACGCTTTTAAGTCTATTTTTAAATTAGAAAGTTATGAAGCATTTAACCTGCCAAAGTTGTGGATTGCCATTTACAACGGAATTACGTGGAACAAATAGGGATGAGACAACCAATGAAGATTATTGCATTCATTGTTTTGAAAAGGGAGAATTTGTAGATCACTCTCTCACTATGCATAAATTAGAAGTTAAGTTGGTAGAAATGGCAGAAATGCACAATGAGATCACTTTGGAAGAGGCACAAGTTGTAATAAGGGAATTACCATATTTAAAAAGATGGCATATGAGTATCATGTGAGTTTTACAAACCACATCGAAATTTAAAATATTGGATCATGGATAATATCAACCAAATTTTACAGCAGATCAATTTGATCACTTTGGAATTGGAATCTAATTATCCAGAGATCTAGAAATTTATAGATGAAGATTTCCTTACACTCCCATTTAGGGAGCATCCTAAGATAACGGTTGAGATCCTATTGGAATATTTAGATAATTTGAGTCAGTTATTGAAAGCCTACAAAAAAAACTCACTTTCTAAATGGAACCGCTTGACGCTTTTTTAGCGATCCTTATTTATTTTAAAATTGGTTTTGTTGAATTTTAGCTTCAGAATTAAGATTCATTTGGCTTTTTAACTCACTAGATATAAGTGTTTTGAGGTTATATAAAAATAAATTAACATTTTTATATAAGTTTGATTTTTGTATGCTAAATTGAATTACATTTGGCACTCAAAATCTAATAATTTATCAAAATGAAAAAATCATTTTTAACTCTTGCTGCAATCGCATTAGTTTTAAGTTTTACCTCTTGTAAAGACGAATCTTCTGATCAAACTGAAGTTGAAGTAATCGAAGAAGTACAAGCTCCTGTAGAAGTTATCGAAACTCCTTCTGAAGAAGTTATGGACTCTACTGATGTAGATACTGTTGAGGTAGAAGCAAATATGACTGAAACTTCTGTAAACTAATTACAGAAACCTTTCGAATAAATTAAAACCCGGCCCTTTAAGGACCGGGTTTTTTTATTTCCCATAGTAAGCTTTTACTATTTCTTTTTCTCTGCCGTGTCCTTAGTTTTTTCTGGTACCGGAAATCCTCTATCTCGCATTAACGCATCTATAGTAGCATCTCTTCCTCTAAATAATCTATAAGCTTCAGCTGGATCCATAGAGTTTCTAGGTGCAAATAGATATTTCACCAATTTAGCAGCCATATCTTTATCATAAAATCCACCTGGAGATTCAGCAAAAGCTTCCGCAGCATCTGCAGTTAAAACATCTGCCCATAAATATCCGTAATATCCAGTTGCATATCCTTCCCCAGAAAATACATGTCCAAATTGTGGAGAACGGTGACGCATCACGCTCTCTTCAGGCATATTCAATTCCTTTAAAGCTTTCTTCTCGAAGGTCTTTGGATTAATGTTTTCAGGATCTATGGTATGATATTTCATATCCATTAATGCTGAAGCTAAAAATTCGGTAGTTTCAAATCCTTGATTAAAGGTAGAAGCATTCTTAATTTTTTGAACTAATTCAGCAGGAATTGGTTTTCCCGTTTCATGATGTAATAAAAACTGATTGATCACTTTATCTGTAGATAACCAACGCTCTAATAATTGCGATTGAAATTCGGTATAATCACGAACGCCTCCATTTAAGGTTGGGTATTTCACATTAGCAGATAAGAAGTGCAATGCATGTCCAAACTCATGGAAAAACGTAGTTGCATCGTCCCAAGACACCAAAGCTGGTTCCCCAGGGGCAGGTTTTACAAAATTTGAATTATTAGAAGCCAAAACGGTCTCTTTTCCATCGAATGTAGTGTAGCTTCTATAGGTTGTTGCCCAAGCACCAGATCTTTTTCCTGGACGCGCATAAGGGTCTAAATACCAAAGCCCAATATGTTCTCCAGAAGTTTTATCTGTTACTTCCCAAACTTTTACATCTTCCTGAAATACCGACACACTTCCTTCTGGAACTGGAGTGAAATTAAAATTGAATAGTTCGCCTGCAGTAAAGAATAGCGCCTGAGTTAAATTATCTAGTTGTAAATACTGTTTCACTTCATCTGAGTCCAGATCGTATTTATCTTTTCTAACTTTTTCAGCAAAATATCTATAATCCCATGGTTTAATAGTGATATCTAGATCTTCTTTATCTGCAATTGCTTGCATATCATCAACTTCTTGTTCTA
>CAZWSP010000173.1:0-5580 GCA_964636585.1 uncultured Antarcticibacterium sp. | reverse complement strand
CGTGTTCAACGTGTGCCTCAAACAGAAACTCAAGGGCGTGTGCATACTTCTGCCGCTACCGTAATGGTTTTGCCAGAAGCAGAAGAATTTGATGTAGAGATTAATCCTAAAGAAGTACGTGTAGATTTTTTCTGTTCTTCAGGACCAGGAGGACAATCTGTAAACACAACCTATTCTGCAGTAAGATTAACACACATTCCAACCGGATTGGTTGCGCAGTGTCAGGATCAAAAATCGCAGCATAAGAATAAGGAAAAGGCATTTAGAGTTTTACGTTCTAGATTGTACGAAATGGAATTGGCTAAGAAATTGGCTGCAGATTCTGCAAAGCGTAATTCTATGGTTTCTAGTGGAGATAGAAGTGCTAAAATTAGAACTTACAATTATTCTCAAGGACGAGTTACAGATCACAGGATCAATTTAACTTTATATGACCTTGGAAATATTATAAATGGAGATATTCAAAAAATTATTGATGAACTGCAATTGGTAGAGAATACCGAAAAGCTGAAGGAGAACAGCGATGCATTTTAAATATTGAAATAAAATTTCCCGCCCTTCGCGGGATTTTTTATTTAGTTAATTCTTGCAATAACTATTAAACTGATTCTTTATGAACACTCAGGATCTTATAGCGCAAATCAGAAAGAAAAATTCTTTTCTATGCATCGGTTTAGATACAGATCTGGAAAAGATTCCCACTTATTTACTTTCAGAAGAAGACCCAATTTTCGCATTCAATAAGGCGATTATAGATGCTACCCATAAATTTGCGGTTGCCTTTAAGCCAAATATTGCGTTTTACGAGGCTCATGGGAAAAAAGGTTGGAAATCTTTATATAAGACCATAGAATATCTTAACTCAAATTATCCTGAGATCTTTACAATTGCCGATGCAAAACGTGGCGACATAGGAAATACTTCCAGTATGTATGCTAAAGCTTATTTTCAAGAAATGGCGTTCGATTCGGTAACTGTTGCTCCATATATGGGAAAAGATTCTGTAGAGCCATTTTTAGCCTTCAGAAATAAACATGCAATTCTTTTAGCATTAACCTCTAATGAAGGCGCATTTAATTTTCAAACAACGATTTGTGATGGCACTCAGTTGTATAAAAAGGTGTTGGAAACTTCTAAAACCTATGAAAATTCTGAGCGGTTAATGTATGTAGTTGGTGCTACAAAAGCCGAATATTTAAAGGAAATAAGACAAATCGTTCCAGATAGTTTTCTTTTAGTTCCTGGAGTAGGAGCTCAAGGAGGAAACCTAGAAGAAGTGTGTAAATTTGGAATGACCAAGGATATTGGTTTATTGGTAAATTCTTCTCGAGCTATTATCTATGCTTCATCCTCTTCTAATTTTGCTGAAATTGCAGCAGCTAAAGCTGAATCTATGCAACGAGAAATGGCCTTGCAAATAGCAAATTTTAATTTTTAAACTTATAATAGGAATGAAGGTGATAGATCAAATAGGAAGAGAAGTAAATATTTCTAAACCTATTACAAGGATCGTTTCTTTAGTTCCAAGTATTACTGAACTTGTAGTTGATTTAGGTCTAAAAAAAGAATTGGTAGGTATTACCAAATTCTGCGTGCATCCAATTCAATTGAAGCAATTCAAAACCATTGTAGGTGGAACTAAAGATGTGCATCTAGAAAAGATTCGGGACTTAGAGCCGGACATTATTCTGTGTAATAAAGAGGAAAACACATTGGAAATGGTGCTAGAGTTAGAAAAAATAGCGCCAGTTCATGTTTCAAACATTATCACTTTTGATGATTCCTTAGAGCTAATTAAAAAGTATGGAGAAATTTTCAGCAAAGAGAAAAATGCTGAAAAACTAACTTCAGAGTTAATAGAAGCATTTAAACAATTTCAAAAAAGTTCAGCTTCAGAAAAATTAAAGATTGGTTATTTCATTTGGAGAGCACCTTGGATGGTTGTAGGTGCAGATACGTTTATAAACTCTATGTTAGAATTAAACGGATGGGAAAATGGATTTTCAAGCTATGAAGGAAGATATCCCGAGATCGATCTAAAGCATTTAAAAGGTTTGGATCTAGATCTTATACTATTGTCATCAGAACCATTTCCGTTCAAGGAAAAACATATTCTAGAGCTTCAGCAATTTACTTCTGCACGTATAGAGATTGTGGATGGAGAATTTTTTAGTTGGTATGGATCGCGAACATTATTAGCATTCCAATACTTTAAAAAGTTTAGAAATTATTTATCTATTCCTTTATAGTTCATCCTTTTTAATTGAGCTAATATCTTTCTTGCCCTTGCATTAATCTTATCACTTTTCTCTTTATTAATTAATGCGATCTTAAAAGATCTATTCATTAACTCGGTATATTTTTGGCAAAGTCGTTCTTCTTCGGTTTTAAATAGGGATATATCAATCATCATTCAATCGGCCTTAATATTATTAGAGCAAATATAACGGATGATAATATTAAAGTATATTAAGTTGAGGTTAAAGTAATTGTAAAATAAAACTTACAATAAACAAATGTTTAGATTTAATCTTGTAGTCCAAAAACCCTTCTTAATAGGTCTGTTGTTCTAGCAGCAAAATTATTTCTAATATCCTTTTCTTCTAAAGCGATCATGGTAAATACCCCATCCAAAGCTTCTTTGGTAACATAATCTGGAAGATCTGGATTCACTTTATTAGTAAGAGGTAGGGAATTATATTTATTAATTATATTCGACCAAACTTCTGTAGCGCCAACTTTTTTAAGAGAATTGGAAATTACCGGATTAAATTTAGAATATAATTGCGCTTGGGTTTTCTGATTCAAATAAGTAGTTGCTGCAGTATTATTTCCTAATAATATATTTTTAGCATCTGCAAAGGTTATTTCCTTAACTGCAGTTACAAAAATAGGAGTTGCTTCTTTAACAGCATCTTCCGCAGCTCTGTTCAATACCTTTAATCCTTCATCAGCTAAAGAGCTTAATCCAACGTCTCTAAGAGTTTTATCTACTTTCTGAAGTTCTGGTGGTAATACAATCCTAACCAATTCATTTTTAAAGAAACCATCTTCTTTGGTAAGTTTGGTTACTTGTTTATCAATTCCAAAATCTAAGGCTTGTCGCAAACCAGAGGCTATTTCCACATTGCTTACTCCATAATCTCCGCCGGGTAATTGTGTAGCAATTCCTTGTAACTCTGCGCATCCAAAGAAGAAAGGAACTAGTAAAAGAATGTATAATTTTTTCATGATAAAATTTGTTAGGATATTGAATGTTTAAACTTAGCAATTAATGTTCCAATTTTAACTATTGAACAATGTTATAGTTATATTAAAACAATCGATTTTGACAATGATAAATGAAATCCTATCTTTAGTAAAATTAAAAAATTGAGATTATGAGTGATAAGAAAAAATTAACCACAGCTTCAGGAAGACCTTATGTTGAAAATGAGGATTCATTAAGCGTTGGAAGAAGAGGGCCGCTTTTACTGGAAGATTATATTTTACATGAAAAGATGGCTCATTTTAATAGAGAGCGAATTCCAGAAAGAGTAGTACACGCCAAAGGGTCTGGTGCCTACGGTACATTTACAGTTACTCATGATATTACAAAATATACAAAAGCAAAGATCTTTTCTAAGGTAGGTAAGAAAACAGATATGATCGCTCGTTTCTCAACTGTTGGTGGAGAAAAAGGATCTGCAGATACAGAAAGAGATCCCCGCGGATTTGCTTTAAAATTTTACACAGAAGATGGTAACTGGGATCTTGTTGGAAACAACACTCCGGTATTCTTTGTGAAAGATCCTAAAAAGTTTGGTGATTTTATTCATACTCAAAAAAGAGACCCATACACAAATATGAAGTCTCCTACCATGATGTGGGATTTCTGGTCTTTAAGACCGGAATCATTACATCAAGTATTGATCTTGATGAGTGATAGAGGTACGCCTTATGGAGTAAGACACATGAATGGATATGGATCTCACACCTTTTCTCTGATCAATAAAGATGATGAGCGTTTCTACGTAAAATTCCATTTTAAGACAGATCAAGGAATTAAGAATTTTACAGATAAAGAAGCTGCAGAAATGAGAGGTATAGATCCTGATTTTTCTCAGAGAGATCTTATGACTCATATTGAAGAGGGTAAATTCCCGAAATGGAATTTAAAAATTCAGGTAATGCCTGAAGCTGAAGCGGTAGATTATCACATTAATCCGTTCGATCTTACTAAAGTTTGGCCTCATGGAGATTATCCTCTTATTGATGTTGGAGTGATGGAGTTAAATAGAAATCCGGATAACTATTTTGCCGAAATAGAGCAACTGGCAACTTCACCTGCACATATTGTAGATGGAATAGGCTATTCACCAGATAAAATGTTACAAGGAAGATTACTTTCTTATCCAGATGCACACAGATATAGATTAGGTGCTAATTATGAGCAAATCCCTGTAAACCGTTGTCCTTTCATGAAAGAAAGCAACAATTATCAGCGAGACGGACTTATGCGTGTAGATGGAAATCAAGGTCGTAAACCAAACTATTTCCCAAACAGTTTTGATGATATTGAAATTGACGAATCTTATAAGCAAATTCCTCCAACCGTAGTAGATGCTGAAGCAGATTGGTTCGATAGAAATGCTCCGGGAGAAGACGATCATTACACACAACCTGGAAATCTTTTCAGAATAATGGATGATCAGGCCCGTCAAAATCTAATCAACAATATTGTTGGCGCGATGAGCGGAATAGATGGTCCTAAAAAAGATGAAATAATCAACCGCCAATTATGTCATTGGTTTAGAGCAGATCCAACTTTAGGAGCTGGTGTAGCTAATGGTTTAGGCGTGCAAGTAGACGAAAGTATGTTTGCTAGATAATTTTAAACAAATAATTTATTTGAGCGTCTCTTATTTAAGAGGCGCTCTTTTTTTAAGAATCCTTAAAATTGGATCTAATACGGTAAATTCTTTACGAATTTAGTAAATTGCAGCTCCTAAAATTTAGAATAACAATGCAAGATCAAACTCCATATATCCCTAATAATAAAGTTAGAATAGTAACCGCAGCTTCTCTTTTCGATGGGCATGATGCCGCAATTAACATTATGCGACGCATCATTCAATCTACCGGAGTAGAGGTAATTCACTTAGGTCATGACAGAAGTGTTGAGGAAGTGGTGAACTGTGCTATTCAGGAAGATGCCAATGCTATTGCAATGACTTCTTACCAAGGTGGGCATAACGAGTATTTTAAATACATGTATGACCTGTTAAAGGAGAAAGGTGCAGAGCATATTAAGATCTTTGGTGGTGGTGGTGGAGTGATCCTTCCTTCAGAGATCAAAGAACTTATGGATTATGGGATCACCCGTATCTATGCTCCAGATGATGGACGTGAGATGGGCTTGCAAGGAATGATAAACGATCTTGTAAAAACTGCAGATACTCCAACACCAGCTTTGGAGAATGCAGATAAAACGCAAGAGCTTTTAAAAGATAAGAATATAAACACCATTGCCAGACTAATTTCTTTAGCTGAAAATAGACATGAAGATTTTGAAAAAGCATTTGGAAAAATAGAATTGAA
>CAZWSP010000172.1:0-5601 GCA_964636585.1 uncultured Antarcticibacterium sp. | reverse complement strand
CTTTAATGGCTCATTTCCACCGCCCCAGGTTTTACCTTCGGTGCCTGTTCTAATAACAGTAGCTTCCATATGAAGAATTTGATTTTATATGATGGGCAAAAATACGCAAATTTATTATCTAAAGAAATATAAAAACACAAACAGGTAAACCCAAAGAATATCCAAGAAATGCCAGAACGTGGCACCTAGCTCAATTCCAAGCATTTGACCCTTTTGGTAACGTTGTTTAAAATGGTTATAAATTACCACCAAAAGCACTATTAAGCCTGCAAACAGGTGCACTAAGTGCAATAAAACCACCACATAAATGAAAGAAGTAGTTATGGTGCTTTCACTTCCTGTAAAATAAAAACCATTGGCAATGATTTCAGAAAAACTTCTAAACTGAAGATCAACAAAACCAATCCCTAAGGCTAACGTTATTAAAAGCAGCACAGTAGCTCCTTTTCGATCGTCCTTTAAAATAGCCCTTTTTGCAAGAATAAAGGTGATACTGCTTATTATAATTACCAGCGTACTCCAGTAAAGCGTTGTTGGTAATTCAAAATCGGTGATCCAATCTGGTCTATTCTTACTTACAACATAGGCACTGGTAATACCTGCAAACATCATGATCATACTTGCAATACCAAACCATAGCATCATTTTTTTGGCACGGCCAACTTTATGATCCATGCTTCTTTCTGTTATATCCATTGTCTTAAAAATTTATCCAATACATAAACTATTTGCAACAGTGTTATATAAGAAACACTTGCAAACATTAATTTCTTGGCGGAAATAGCATCCCGATTCTTGTATAATTTGAAGGCGTAATACAACATTCCCATCCCCAATGCAAAAATGATTACTCCTGCATAAGGTGTTAAGAATAATTTCCCGGTTACCCCAAAAACAGGGATCACAGAAACCAGAATGGTCCAAATTGTATATAATATCACTTGTATCGCAGTTCCTTTGTCACGCTTCCCTGTAGGCAACATGAAAAAACCGCCTTTTTTATAATCGTCGAACAACCACCAACCAATAGCCCAAAAGTGTGGGAATTGCCAGAAGAACTGTATCATAAATAAAGTTCCAGGTTCTATACTGAATTCATTTGTTGCTGCTACCCATCCTAACATGAAAGGAATTGCACCAGGAAAGGCTCCAACAAATACCGCTAAAGGTGTTTTTGTTTTTAAAGGAGTGTAAACGCTTACGTACAAGAAAATACTTATTGCGCCAAACATTGCTGTTTTCGGGTTTATAAAGTATAGCACTACCAAACCAATAATAGTTAGGGTGCTAGCGATAATAAAAGCTGTGTTAACCGACATCCTTCCGGAAGGAATAGGCCGGTCTTTAGTGCGATCCATTAACGCATCCAGATCTTTTTCTATTATCTGATTGTAAGCATTAGAAGCTCCAACCATACAATATCCACCAATTGCAAGTAATAATACCGTCACAAAATTAACCACTTCTGCGCCCAGAAAATATCCGGCAACAGAGGAAAAGACCACACTTATGGCCAATCGCATTTTTGTGATCTCCTTAAAATCTGAAAGTACTGATATAGAAGGGGTATGTATGCTGGTATTACTCAAAAAAGCAATTTTATATTTGGCGCAAAGATACTTCTAAATTGCGTTTTAACAAGAATGTAAAAAAGTTAATTTTAAAGAATTGAATTCGCAATATGGTTTAATAAATAAGCTGAAAATCAATTTAATAACAAAGTGCCTTGTGGGATGTTAGATTATTAAGAGAATTAAGATAAAATACGCAGGACTATAACAGAAACAGATGAATTATTAGATTTCAAATCTTTTAGTTAATATTCATAATACCAGTTAAAAATATCTGTTCTGATCCCAAAATTCAGCCACACCGTGTTTTCTTTAAAGATAAGATCTGTATTTACCTGCGGATTAAAATCTCTGTAGATCACACTTCCGAAGACCTTTAGATTGGTAGCCGGGTTTACAATGTATCCAGCTTCAACTTCAGCGAATAATGAAGTTGTGGTGTTTCCTTGACCTATTTTAACGCCATCTTCAAATGCTCGCTCGCGTTCACTTCTGTAGATATTTCCGCCGTAATACTTATCATCTACTCCATCATTAAAATCGAAGCCACGTTTTCCATAGATCACTTTTGCGCTTCCGTAAAGCCTATCTTTTCTATATCGCGCAATCCCAACGATCTCTCTAAAATTTGCTCCCCATAAATGAGCTAACGACTGATTATTATGTCCGTAGTTTAATACTACAGAATTATGAGAATAGGTATATGGCCGCACCTGATTATATTCTGCTTGTAAATAAAGATTCGGCACATTAAAGGCATCAAAATATTTCATCCCTAGCTGATATCCCAGTTTATTCTTCCAACTCTGGTTTCCGCCAAAGATCTTTTCCGTAGAAAATTCATCTATGATCCATTGACCGTACAAATTAATCTGATCACTCCATTTATATTTCCCGGTTATCCCAATTATAGCATTTCCACCACGTGCCCCCGTTGAGAACTCGATAGATCTGTAAAAAATAACCGGATTTAAATAATTCACATCGAAACCTCTACCATTATCATTTTGCCAAATCACAGATTCGAACAAACCTAAATTAAATCGTTTGGTTAGATTTAAACTCAGATAATGATTTGCCATATATTTGGTTCTATATGACCCTTCCGCAGAAACTTCTCCTCTCACATCACGAAGTGACATAAATGTGTTCGTGTATTTAAGTTTCCAAAAACTGGTGTTGAATTTTAAATATGGGTACGGACTGGCAATATCACTCATCAATAAAGAGCGATATCCATCACCAATAAAATTTTTCCCATGCCCGAATTGAACATTAAAAAATTCTGAAAACTTATAAGATAAATAACCTTCGGCAACCGGAAAATCATAACCATCATCCAAAAATCGTTTTGCAATTCCTCTTCCTGGAACTATTGCTGGATTCCCCCCATATGGACCAATGCTCTCTGCATATCTATTAAAATAATCTGCAAACCTTCCCTGACTTTCAAAAACTACGGTATAAAAATTAAAATTTTCACCTAATCCTCCTTGAAAAATGGCGCCTCGGGTGTTGTTATAAGTAAAAGCAACATCACTTTGAAAATCTTTTCCCGCTTGAAGATCTAGAACTACATCTCCTGTAAACCAATAATTATCTCCCTGAAAAGTAACCAAGTGTTCATCCCATAATTTTCTACCAACCCAAGTACTTCTTGATTTTCCTTGTTCGAACTCCGAATCGAAATCGTAGTATTTAGAAACATCACTAAAAAGATATGGCTTGGTGCTAGTGTGGCTATTACTACCAATTCTATTCATAGCTGCATCGAACCTAGAATAGCGTTCATGAGAAAGCGGAATTAAGATATTGCTCGAAGCCAGCTTACTTACAAAGGGCTTAGAAACAATACTATCATATTCTGATAACTCATTTTTTATAGTATTTACATTTGGATTATTTACCGTAGTTGCTAATTGAGTATCCACCGATGTTGGCTGCGCCATTTCCCTATAATTCAACGGGATCTTTAGCGGCATTCTAAATTGGGCGTAGGTTGGATTTCCATTATATGTTGCTGGAGAAATAATTGGAAACTCATCAAAAATGCGTTTTAGCTCCTCTTTTAATTCGGTATAAACGGCATCTACATAAATAATTTTAAACTTTCCTTCTGGAGTAACTTCAAAAAGAACAATAACTTCTCCAGTATAATTTTCTTCTGAAACTATTTCAGGAACCTTAAATTCCTTCACCACAAGCTGCATCAAGGTATTTTTAAAACATACTTCTTGAGCAGCATATTCTGAAGCTGTGCAATTCTCGAATACAGGATAGGTTTCAAATTCGGATAAACCGTCTTGAGAGAAGGCGTTAAATGAAATCAAAGTAAGTAGCAGAAATCCAAAATACTTCATAGAGGGAATACGAATATCATAGGTTGAAACAAGCGAAAGATACCAAATTTTTTATTCTTGAGGCCAAGACCTCCTTAAACTAAAAAATTCCCAAACTGCAATGCAGAATGGGAATTCTATAAGTTTTAAAGTGTTTTAATCCTGAACTTGGAATACAATAGGTAAAGAGTACATTACACCTACTGGCTTACCTCTTTGCTTACCTGGTTGCATTTTAGGAAGAGAGTTAATTACTCTTGCAGCCTCTTGCTCCAACCTTGGGTGTGGCGCACGAGAACGAACATCGGTAATATTACCATTCTTGTCAATCTTAAATTGAACAATTACACGGTTAACTCCTGTTAAACCTAATTGACTTCCTAAGTCTGTATTAAATTTTCTCTGTACAAATTCTTGTACTTTTTCACTCATACATTTCTTACGTTGGTCATTGTTAGCTAAATTCTCGCAACCTGGGAAAATTGGCACATTTTCAATAACAGCAAAAGGTACATCTGCGATCACTTCCTCTACAGGAGCTTCTACAACTTCTTTTACCTCAACAATTTCATCTTGATTAGTTTCTGTAGACTCAATAACATCTTCTTCCACTTCTTCTTCATCCTCTACAACTTCAATTATTTCTGGAGCTGGCGGTGGTGGCGGTGGTGGTGGTGGAGTATTAAGAATCTCTGTGATCGGAATTTCTTCATCATCAAGATCTCCAAGATCTAGTTGACCAAGATCTATATTATCTTTATCGTACGTCTTCCATTCTATAGCTTGCCATGCAATAAAAAGAACTAAAATTAGTCCTAACTGAAGAAAGAGAACACTACGTTTTGTTAAATCGGCTTTCGGATTTTTCTTGGGTTCCATAATTCGTTAATGATTAATAAGGGTTGCTAAAGTAAAATTTTTTTTCATAAAAATAAATTAATCTTACGTTTTAAGCGTTTAAAGAATTTTAAAAATCCTAGGCAAAAACCTAACGCCAACAAAACTCCGATGCTATTCGCCAGTATATCAGCCCAATCCGGCTGCCTATAACTGGTAATGGTTCCCTGTAAAACCTCAATTAACATACCAAAAAGAATTATTAAGATGGTAATGTTAAAAAAGTGCTTCTTTTTAAATTGATCTTCGGGTCTTTTGAAAATATAATAAATAAACCACACGATCCCTAAACCAAAATAAGCGCCTAAATGCATCATTTTATCTGTTGGATTAAAATCTCCAAGAGAGATCTTCCCTAACTGTATTAAAGATAAAATGGTGATTAGAAGACTATAAAGTACAGCAAATACTAATAATATTCTAGCCGCCAATAAGATCTTTATATTCGTCTGCAGTCATCAAACTAGAAATTTCATCCTCATCTGTGATTTGCATTTTTACCATCCAGCCATCTCCATAAGGATCTGTATTTACCTTTTCTGGAGTATCTTCAAGAGTTTGGTTAAACTCTAAAATCTCACCAGCTAATGGTAAAAATAGATCAGAAACGGTTTTAACTGCTTCTACTGTACCAAAAACCTCTTCGCGTTCCATAGTTTCACCAACGGTTTCTACTTCAACATAAACGATGTCACCAAGTTCTCCTTGTGCGAAATCTGTTACGCCAATAGTGGCAATATTCCCATCGATCTTAACCCATTCGTGATCTTTGGTGTACTTTAATTCTTGTGGAA